>CALXNI010000136.1 GCA_944389715.1 uncultured Clostridia bacterium
CCGCTTCCTCCTTCAATTTTCCTTAAGAATTGCACAAACCCTCCAATCACATTCGTCGCTTCATAAATTGATGTGTTTTAACAGATTTATAATATTCTGCATTTCAAATTACTAATTATAATTTTGGCCTGAACAATAACTAAATACAAGTAAACAATATTTTAGGTGTTCTTATAATATTGACTTTAATAGCAAATTCTGATAAAGTTAGTACATAAAAAAATAGGAGGCAAAAAATGGTAGATAAATCTATGGATAAAATTGTTAATTTATGTAAAAATAGAGGATTTGTATATCCTGGATCAGAAATATACGGAGGACTTGCAAATTCATGGGACTATGGACCACTAGGTGCAGAACTTAAGAAAAACATCAAAGATATGTGGTGGAAAAAATTTATTAAAGAATCAAAATACAATGTAGGCATTGATGCTGCAATAATAATGAACCCAGAGGTATGGGTAACAACTGGTCATGTTGGTGGATTTAGTGATCCACTAATAGACTGCAAAGAATGTAAAACAAGACATAGAGCAGATAAATTAATAGAAGAATGGGCTTTTAAAAATGGAAAAGAAATAAGCGGATTAGATGGTTGGACAAATGAGCAATTAGTAAATTATATCAAAGATAATAATATTGAATGTCCTAATTGTGGTAAATCAAATTTTACAGAAATAAGAAAATTTAATTTAATGTTTAAAACTTTTATGGGAGTAACTGAAGATGCAAAATCAGAAGTATATTTAAGACCAGAAACAGCCCAGCGGAATGTTTGTAAACTTTAAAAATGTACAAAGAACAACAAGAAGAAAATTACCAATGGGAATAGGGCAAATGGGACGTTCTTTTAGAAACGAAATAACACCAGGTAATTTCATATTTAGAACAAGAGAATTTGAACAAATGGAATTAGAATTTTTCTGCAAACCAGGTACAGACTTAGAATGGTACGAATATTGGAAGGAATTCTGTAAGAATTGGCTAATAGGAATAGGAATAAAAGAAGAAAACTTAAGGATGAGAGAACATTCTAAAGAAGAGCTATCTTTTTACAGTAAAGGAACAACAGATATAGAATATAAATTTCCATTTGGTTGGGGAGAACTATGGGGAATTGCAGATAGAACAGATTATGATTTATCAAGGCATATGGAAGCATCAAAAGTAGATTTAACATACTTAGACCCAGAAACAAACGAAAAATATGTTCCATATTGTGTAGAACCAGCAGTTGGTGTAGATAGAATATTTTTAACTGTTTTATGCGATGCTTATGATGAAGAAGAAATAGGAGAAGGAGATACAAGAACAGTACTTCATCTGCATCCAAGCATTGCTCCATATAAAGTAGCAGTTCTTCCACTTTCTAAAAAATTAAGTGACAAGGCAACAGAAATATTTGATAAAATATCAAAGAATTTTATGTGTGAATATGATGAAACAGGAAGTATTGGAAAAAGATATAGAAGAGAAGACGAAATTGGAACACCTTATTGTATAACAGTAGATTTTGAAACAGAAAATGATAATTCAGTAACAATAAGAGATAGAGATACAATGGAGCAAGTAAGAGTAAAAATAGATGAATTAGAAAACTGGTTAGATGAAAAAATAAATAATTAATGAGAAAAAGGGGACAGTCCCCTTTTTTCTCAAAATAGGAGGAAAAATGTCTACTAATTGGACAAGCAATCAATTACAAGCAATAAATAAAAAAGGAAAGAACATATTAGTTGCAGCAGCAGCGCGGAAGTGGAAAAACAACTGTGCTTGTAGAGAGAATAATAAACAAAATTATAAATGAAAAAATAGATATAGACAAACTGTTAATAGTAACATTTACAAATGCAGCAGCTTCAGAAATGAGACAAAGAATACTAGAGGCACTTTACACAAAAATAGAAGAAAATCCAGAAAGCAAACACCTTCAAAGACAAGTTGTTTTATTAAACAAAGCGAATATTTCAACAATACATTCATTTTGCTTAGAGGTTATAAAAGACTATTTTTATGAAATTAATATTGCATCAAATTTTAGAATAGGAGATAGCCAAGAGATTGAACTTTTAAAGCAGGAAACCCTAGAGGAAGTATTTGAAAATCTATATGAAGAAGGAAGTAAAGAATTTATTAACCTTGTTAATATATATGGCGGATATAGAGATGATGAGGACTTAAAAGAACTGATATTAAAAATATATAGATATTCACAAAGTATGCCATTTCCAGAAGAATGGATAAGTAAGAGCATAGAAAAATTTAATTTAAAAAATAAGATTAATTTAGATTTTGGAAAGACATTGTGGGGAGAAATATTAGTAGAATATTTTAAAGAAGAAGTATTATCATGTATAAATGAATTACAAAGATTAAGTGAAAAATTACAGCAAGAGTTAGAACTTGAAAGATATTATTCAGTTATAATAAATGATATTCAAAATCTAAAAACACTAGTAAATGAAGAAAATACATGGAATGATATATATATAATATTATCTAACATAAAATTTAAAACATGGCCAAGACAATCAAAAACAGATTGTGATTTGAAAGAAAATTGCAAAGAAATAAGAGATAATATTAAAGATAGAATAAAATCACTACAAAAAAGAATATTTATATATTCTTCAGAAGAGGCAAACAAAGATATATATAGTATGTATAATGTTTTAAATTCATTAAAAAATGTTATATTATTTTTTAATAAAAAATATCAAGAAAATAAAAAAGAAAAGAATATTATAGACTTTAATGATATCGAACATTTTGCATTAAAGATATTAGTAAAAAAAGATGAAAACGGGGCTTACATTCCAACAGAGGTTGCAAAAATATATAAAGAAAAATTTATTGAAATAGCTATAGATGAGTATCAAGATAGTAATTTAGTACAAGAATATATATTAACAACAATATCTAACAACAATAATATATTTATGGTAGGAGATGTAAAACAGAGTATATATAAATTTAGAGGGGCAAGGCCGGAGTTGTTCTTAGAAAAATATGATAATTATGAGCTCGCAACTGATAATGAAAATATTTGCAAGCAAAATACAAAAATACAACTGTTTCAAAATTTTAGAAGCAGAAAAAATGTATTAGATATAACAAATATTATATTTAACAATATAATGAGCAAAAAATTAGGAGATATAGAATATAATCAAAAAGAATATTTAAATTGTTCAGCAAATTATATTGATCCAGAAGAAAATGAAAATATTGCTGGAAAAGTTGAATTAGATATAATAGATTTAATAGAAGAAGACTCAGAAGAAACTGACAATGAAATAATAGAAAAAAGCGAAATAGAAGCAAAGTTTGTAGCAAATAGGATAAAAAAATTATTAGAAGAAGATTATTACGTATATGATAAAAAATATGGATATAGAAAAATAACATATAAAGATATTGTAATACTACTTAGAACAACTACTAATATAGCATCACTTTATGAAAAAGAATTAAATAAACTAGAAATACCAGTATTTAGTGATACAAGTTCAAGTTATTTTGAAACAGAAGAAATTCAAATTGTTTTATCAGTTTTAAAAATAATAGATAATCCAAATAATGATATTCCACTAGTAACAGTTTTAAGGTCTCAAATAGGAGGATTTACAGATAATGACTTAGTAGAAATAAGACTAAATTCTAAAGATACTAGTTTTTATGAAGCAATAAGTAACATGCCAGAAGAGTACGAAAATAGAGAATTAAAATTAAAAATTAATACTTTTTTAAATATGTTAGAAGACTGGCAAGAAAAACAAGAATATTTGAGTTTAGATGAACTTATTTGGTATTTATACGAAAGTACAGGCTTTTACGATTATATAAACAGTAGTCCGGATGGAGAACTAAAAACAGCAAATTTAAAACTTTTATTTGAAAAAGCTAAAGATTATGAAACAGCAAGCTTTAAGGGCCTATATAATTTTATAAATTACATAGATAAGATAAGTAAGTCATCAGGAGATTCATTATCTGCAAAATTAATTGGTGAAAACGAAAATGTAGTAAGAATAATGAGCATACATAAAAGCAAAGGACTAGAATTTCCAGTTGTATTTTTGTGTGGAACTGGTAAACAATTTAATATGCAAGATTTAAACCAAAATATTTTATTACACCAGGACATTGGATTTGGCCCAAAAGTTATAGATTATGAAAGAAAAATAGAATATAACACTTTAGCAAAAGAAGCAATTAGAATTAAATTATTAAATGAAACTTTATCAGAAGAAATGAGGCTATTGTATGTAGCATTAACAAGAGCAAAGGAAAAATTAATAGTAACAGGATATGATAAAAATTTAGAAAAATCCATATTAAATAAAGAAAATTCAATTTCAGGTTTAGACAACAAAATAGCTATATCAACTATTAGAAAAGCAAAAACATATCTAGAATGGATAGAATTAGAATATTTAAAAGAAAAGAAAAACCTGGAGAGTATATTAGAAGTAAATTTTTACAATAAAAATCAAATAAAGGATATTAATATAGAACAAAATGAGGAATTATCATATAAACAGGAAATCGAAAGCTGGAAAGAAAATTATAAAGATGAGTATTTTGAAAAAAATAATAATTTATTAAATTGGAAATATAAATACGATGAAATCACAAGGATAGAGGGGAAAGCATCAGTAAGTAGTATTACAAAAAAACCAGAAAAAGAAATAATAGAAATAACTGCAAAACCTAAATTTTTAAATAAAACAGAAACTCTAAATAATGCAGAAATAGGAACTTTAATGCATTTAATAATGCAAAAATTAGATTTTAAAAATAATTATGATAAAAAAATGTTAAATGAATTAATTCAAAAACTTATAGCATCAAAAATAATTACTGAAAATCAGTCTAAATATATAAATATTAATAAAATTTTAAAATTTACTAATTCTGATTTTTATAAAGAAATACAAAAAGCAAAACAGGTATACAAAGAACAGCCATTTTATATATATTTGACAGCAGATGAAATATATAAAAACAATATAGAAGAAAAAATACTAGTACAAGGAATAATAGACCTATACTACATAAACAAAAATGATGAAATAATATTAGTAGATTATAAAACAGATTATGTATCAAATAATAATGGAAAAGAATTGATAGATAAATACAATGGACAATTAAGCATTTATAAAAAAGCATTAGAACAAGCATTAAACAAAAAGGTAGAAGCGGTATATATTTATTCAACATATTTGGAAAAAGAGATATTAATTTGTTAATTTGAACAATGGGACGGACTATATATTTCTAACCAACAGACTTTTCTTTACAAAATTACCATAATGTAGTATAATTGTAACGAAAAAATAATAAGGAGAACAAGCTTATGGCAAGAATGAAACAATTCTTTTTATACTTTTTAATGTTAGTAATATTTTTTATATTTGTTAGTCTATCTACAAATTTATTGATGAAAGAAAAATTTGTAGA
The DNA here is from genome assembly GCA_944389715.1 of uncultured Clostridia bacterium. Taxonomy (GTDB): domain Bacteria; phylum Bacillota; class Clostridia; order TANB77; family CAG-508; genus CAG-452. Next base: position 5,467 of record CALXNI010000136.1, read on the forward strand.
TATAACTAATCATGAGATAAATATAAGTTCACCACAAATAGTAGTAACAGAAAGTAAAGCTTCATATAATAGCGGATATATAAGAGGAACAATAACTAATGATACAGGAGAACATATTAAAGATAAATACTTACAATTTGATTTTTATGATAAAGATGGAATATATTTAGGTACAGAATCTAAAGAAATAAAATATTTTAATGTAGACGAAATGATTAGTTTTGATATAAGTTATACATATAAAAATGTAAATAAAATAAAAATAAGTTTTGTAGATGAAGTAACAAAAATATCTAGTAGTAATTATAGTTTATTTAATTTAAGTGAAGAAGAACAAAAACTAATAATGCCAGTAGCTTTAATTGTAGGTTTATATGCTGTATTACCATAATTTATAAATAAAAAAGCTAAATTACATTAAGATAAAAATTTAAAATATAGAGTAGATATAGGGGCGTCTTATGAACGTCCATTCTTTGTGAAATAAATTCCTAGTTAATGTTCAGACTAAAATTCAAGAATATAGAGTATGTAGGGGAGGAACTCCGTTCCCGCCCGCTCTCCAAAGAAACTACTAAAATAAAATATAATCTGTTAAAAACATAAATTTATTCAGCTCCTCGGCTCAATACGTGTTTTAGCAATTCTAGCGTAAAATTTAAGCGAGGCCTCTTAAGTCTCCCGCTTCCTCATTCAATTTTCCTTAAGAATTGCACAAACACTCCAATCACATTCGTCGCTTCATAAATTTATGTGTTTTAACAGATTTATAATATTCTGCATTTCAAATTACAAATTATAATTTTAGACTGAACAATAACAATTCCTAAAATATTAATTTAAAAAAACAATTGATATTTTATTAATTTTGTAATATAATTGCAACATAAATGTAACATTTGTGTAAATAATAAAAACATATTGGAAAGGATAGATGCCAGATGTTCAGTTTTAGACGGTTTTGGATTTGGACAAGATATAGGAATAGATCTAGGAACAGCAACAGTAATTGCATATGTAAAAGGGAAAGGTATTGTTCTAAGAGAGCCTTCTGTTGTTGCAGTTAACAATATTACAAATGAAGTATTAGCAGTAGGTGGAGAAGCAAGAAGAATGCTTGGAAGAACACCAGGAAATATTGTTGCAACAAGACCTTTAAAAGATGGAGTAATATCAGATTATACAGTTACAGAAAAAATGCTTAAATATTTTATAGAAAAAATATGTGGAAAATTTGTATTTGCGCCAAGAATTATGATATGTATACCATCACAAGTAACCGAAGTTGAAAAAAAAGCGGTAATTGATGCGGCATCACAAGCTGGAGCAAGAAGGGTATATTTAATAGAAGAACCAATAGCTGCAGCAATAGGTGCTGGAATAGATATATCTAAAGCCTGTGGTAATATGGTTGTAGATATTGGTGGAGGAACAACTGATGTAGCAGTTATATCTCTTGGGGGATCTGTTGTAAGTACATCTATAAAAGTAGCAGGAGATAAATTTGATGAAGCAATTGTAAAATATATTAAGAAAAAATACAATGTTATGATTGGAGAAAGAACAGCTGAAGATTTAAAAGTAAATATTGGTTGTGTTTTTCCAAAAATACAAGATGTAGAAATGGATATTAGAGGAAGAGATTTAGTAACAGGACTTCCAAAAACAATTACTGTTAAATCAAGTGAAATGATGGAAGCTTTAGAAGAACCAGCAATGTTGATTGTAGATGCAGTACATTCTACATTAGAAAGAACACCTCCAGAACTTGCAGCAGATATAAGCGATAGAGGAATATATATGACAGGTGGAGGATGCTTAGTAGATGGTTTGGACAAGCTATTGCAACAACAAACAGGAATAAATGTAATGATTGCAGAAGATGCAATTAGTTGTGTAGCTTTAGGAACAGGAAAAGCTCTGGATAATTTAGATACATTAGATGGAAAGGCAAGAAGATGAAAAAAGTAGCATTTTATACATTAGGGTGTAAAGTAAATCAATACGAAACAAATGCAATGATTGAACAATTTATTAAAGAAGGCTATAAAATAGTAGATTTCGAGGAAGCGGCAGATATTTATATTATAAATACTTGTACCGTTACTAATATGTCAGACAGAAAATCTAGGCAAGTAATAAGAAGAGTAAAACAAGTAAATCCAAACTCTATTCTTGTTGTAACAGGATGCTATGCTCAAGTAGCAAGCAAAGAATTAGAAAAAATACAAGAAATAGACTTAATTATAGGAAACACTGAAAAAAGAGATATTGTAAATATTACAGAAAAATATTATAAAAAAATTGTAGGGGCAGACTACTCTGTCTGCCCAGAACTTGATAATAACAAAATTCAAATGACAGACATCAATAAACAAAAAGAATTTGTGGACTTTGGAACTACTACATACACAGAAAAAACAAGAGCTGTTATTAAAGTACAAGATGGATGCAACAATTTTTGTTCATATTGTATTATACCCTATGCCAAAGGTAGAGTTAGAAGTAGAAACTTAAAAAATATAATAGAAGAAATAAAAAGTATTGTAAGTAATGGAATAAAAGAAGTTGTAATTACTGGAATTCATATTGCATCATATGGTATTGATTTTACAGATTCTAATATTAGGTTAATAGATTTACTAGAAGAAATAAATAATATAGAAGGATTAGAAAGAATAAGATTAGGTTCACTAGAACCAAATATAATAACAGATGAGTTTGTAGAAAGATTAATAAAATTAGATAAAATTTGTGACCATTTTCATTTATCTTTGCAAAGTGGTTGCAACGAAACTTTAAAAAGAATGAATAGAAAATATACTACAGAGAATTTTGAAAATGTTGTACAAAGATTAAGAAATGCATATCCGAATGTAGCTTTAACAACAGATATAATAGTTGGTTTTCCAGGAGAAACAGAACAAGAATTTAATAGTACATATAAATATCTAAAAAAAATAAACTTTTATAAAATGCATGTGTTTAAATATTCTCAAAGAAAAGGCACAAAAGCAGCAATTATGCCTTACCAGATAGATGGAAAGACAAAAGAAGAAAGAAGCCATAAACTATTAGAGTTATCAAATAAAAATGAAAAAGAATTTTTAAATAAATACATAAATAAAGAAGTAGATGTATTATTCGAACATGAACAAAACGGATATGTAATTGGACATACGTCTAACTATATTGTTGTTAAATCTAAAGGGAAAAACATAGAAAATAAAATTTTAAAAGTAAAAATATTAAATCAAGATAAATTAGAGCTAATAGGAAAATTGTGAAACAAAAATGTAACAAATCTGAAACAAAAACGTAATACAATTTCAATATAAAAGTATTGATTTAGAAAGCTTTTTGTAGTATAAATAGATAAAGAATTGTAAAATAATATAAAGAACATATATAGTTCTAAATTACAAAAGAGAAGATATGATTTTTATATCTAATAAAGGAGGAACACAAAATGGGAGAAAATCCATATAATGAAGTAACAAATGTTGTAGGAAATGAAAGCCTAAAAGGAATTTCTGATACATTAAAAAAAGTGAATGGAAATTCAGAAGAAATTAATGAAGAAAATGCAGGAAGTATAGGAGAAACAGGTTTTAAAGTGGCAAAAACAAACTTGCCAGAAAAAACTGGATTTTGGACAAAATTAAAAAATGCTTTATTCTACGAAATAAAAGTAGAATTAACTCCATATCAACAAAAAATAGAAAAAGAAATAAATGATTTTTTACATCAAGAAATAACATGGAAATCTTTAAAAGAAGCAGCTCTTTCAGAAGTGCCAATTACATTTAGAGGTAAAAGAATTTTTTAATTAAAATGCAAAAGAACACTTGAATTGTGTTCTTTTTTGTTATAGAATTAATTTTGTTGAGAATAATATATTTATATTTGAGAGATGCTTGTATAGCATCAGAAAGAGAGGATTTTATGTCAGTTAAAGTAGCAATTAATGGATTTGGACGTATAGGACGTCTAGCATTTAGACAAATGTTTGGAGCAGAAGGGTATGAAATCGTTGCAATAAACGATTTAACAAGTCCTAAAATGCTTGCACATTTATTAAAATATGATTCTGCACAAAAAAGATATGAAAAAGCAGATACAGTAGTGGCAGGAGAAGATTCAATAACAGTAGATGGAAAAACAATAAAAATATATGCAGAAAAAGATGCAGAAAACTTACCATGGGGTGAATTAGATGTAGATGTTGTATTAGAATGTACAGGTTTCTATACAAAAAAAGAAAAAGCAGAAGCACATCTAAAAGCAGGAGCAAAAAAAGTTGTAATTTCTGCACCTGCAGGAAATGATTTACCAACAGTAGTTTATGGAGTAAACCAAAATATTTTAACACCAGAAGATAAAATTATATCAGCAACATCATGTACTACAAACTGTTTAGCACCAATGGCTAAAGCATTAAATGATTTTGCTGAGATACAATCAGGAATAATGACAACAGTTCATGCATACACAGGAGACCAAATGTTATTAGATGGTCCACATAGAAAAGGAGATTTAAGAAGAGCAAGAGCAGCTGCAGTAAATATTGTACCTAATTCAACAGGAGCTGCAAAAGCAATTGGATTAGTTATTCCAGAATTAAATGGAAAATTAATAGGGTCTGCTCAAAGAGTTCCAGTACCTACAGGATCAACAACAATACTTGTTGCTGTAGTTAAAGGAGAAGATATAACACCAGAAAAAATAAACGAAGCAATGAAAAGTAAGGCAAGTGAATCTTTTGGATATACAGAAGAGTTATTAGTATCTTCTGATATAATTGGAATTACTTATGGTTCTTTATTTGACGCAACACAAACAATGTGCACAAAAATACAAGATGGATTATATCAAGTTCAAGTAGTTGCTTGGTATGATAATGAAAATTCATACACAAGCCAAATGGTAAGAACAATAAAATATTTTGCAGAATTAGGTTAATGGAAGTGTGAAGTGTGAAGTGAGAAGTGGGAAGTGTGAAATTAGAGTAAAATTTAATATACACACCTCACACCTCGCACATCACACTTCAATAAGTTAAAGGAAAGATGGTTTAAAAAAGTGACTATATATGCTTTTTAATATAAGAGAAAGGAAAGGAATTTTTTATGAATAAAAAAACAGTAAAAGATATTGATGTAACAGGAAAAAAGGTTTTAGTTAGATGTGATTTTAATGTGCCACAAGATAAAGAAACAGGAGCAATAACAGACAATAGAAGAATTAAAGCAGCACTTCCTACAATACAATATTTGTTAGATAATAATGCTAAAGTTATACTTTGCTCACACTTAGGAAGACCAAAAGGAGAAGCAAATCCTAAATACTCTTTAAAACCTGTAGCAGAAGAATTATCAAAATTATTAGGTAAAGAAGTAAAACTTTCAAAAGACGTTGTTGGAGAAGATGCAAAAAAACTTACAGAAAATCTAAAAGAGGGAGAAATTGTTCTTCTAGAAAACGTAAGATTTCATAAAGAAGAAGAAAAAAATGACCCAGAGTTTTCAAAACAATTAGCAAGCCTAGCTGAAATTTACGTTAATGATGCTTTTGGAACAGCACACAGAGCCCACAGCTCAACTGCAGGTGTAGCAGATTATTTGCCAGCAGTTTCTGGATTTTTAATTGAAAAAGAATTAGAATTCTTAGGAGGTGCTCTAGAAAATCCAAAAAGACCATTTGTTGCAATACTTGGAGGAGCTAAAGTATCTGATAAAATAGGAGTAATAGAAAACCTTTTAGATAAAGTTAATGCTTTAATAATAGGCGGAGGGATGGCAGATACTTTCTTTAAAGCACAAGGACTAAATATAGGAACATCAATATGCGAAGAGGATAAATTAGATTTAGCAAAAGAAATTTTAGAAAAAGCAAAACAAAAAAATGTTGAGTTAGTATTACCAGTTGATAATAAGGTAGCTAAAGAATTTTCAGCTGATAGTGAATATATTGAAGTTCCTTCAAATGAAATTCCTGATGGATACATGGGGCTTGATATTGGAACTAAAACAATAGAAAAGTTTAAAAGTGTATTAAAAGATGCAAAGACTATAGTTTGGAATGGACCACTTGGAGTATTTGAATTTGATAGATTTGCAATAGGTACAAATGAAGTAGCAAAAATTTTAGCAGATTTAGATGCAACAACAATAATTGGTGGTGGAGATTCTGCAGCTGCAATAGAAAAATTAGGCCTTGCAGATAAAATGACACATATTTCAACAGGAGGAGGAGCATCACTAGAATTTTTAGAGGGTAAAGACCTTCCAGGAATTTCTTGCCTACAAAACAAATGAAAGGGGAATGTTTATGAGAAAGAAAGTTATAGCTGGAAATTGGAAGATGAACAAACTTCCTAATGAAGCTATTGATTTTATAGCAGAACTTACACCACTTGTTAAAGACACAGAAAATGAAGTAGTAATTTGTGTTCCATACATAGATTTATTTTATAGCTTAATGCATGCACAAGGAACAAATATAAAAATAGGTGCACAAAATATGCATTATGAAGAGAAGGGAGCATATACAGGAGAAGTATCTGGAGAAATGCTAAAATCAATTGGAGTAGAATATGTAATAATTGGACATTCAGAAAGAAGAGCATATTATGGCGAAACAGACGAAACTGTTAATAAAAAATTGAAAAAAGCTTTAAAATTAGAACTTAAACCAATAGTTTGTGTTGGAGAAAGTTTAGAAGAAAGAGAAGCAGGAAAGGCAAAAGAAATTGTAACAACACAAACAAAGCTTGCATTAGAAGGTTTAAAAAATAATGAAGTAGAAAAAACAATAATAGCATATGAACCAATTTGGGCAATTGGCACTGGAAAAACAGCTACTAAAGAAGATGCAAACGAAACAATTAAATGGATTAGAGAAGAAATTGAAAAAATATATGGAAAAGAAGTGGCAAATAGTGTTATAATACAATACGGTGGTAGTGTAAAATCTGGAAATGCAAAAGAGCTATTTGAAATGTCAGACATAGATGGTGGACTAGTAGGAGGAGCAAGCCTTGACGCACAAGAATTTGCAAAAATCGTAAATTATAATAAATAACAAATACCATACCATAAAAATACAAAATTCGTATTATGAATTTTGAAAGGGGGCTAAATTTTTAATATGAAGGAGAAAGAAAATATGGAAAATTTAGCATATAAAGAAAATAAAAAGTATACATATGAGGATTTAGAAAATATTAATGATGATAATAGATATGAAATAATTGATGGAGAATTATATCTAATGTCTAGTCCAGTATCAAAACACCAACTTGTTTTAGGTGATATATTTATACAATTCAGTGCATTTTTTAATGATAAAAAATGCAGACCATTCACAGCTCCTTTAGATGTAAGACTTGATAATAAAGGTAAAAAATCTAAAAATGTTATTCAACCAGACATAATGGTAGTATGTGACAATAATAAGATAAATGATAAAATAGATGGAGCACCAGATTTAATAGTAGAAATATTATCAAAATATAATAAGAAGCATGATAAATTTGATAAGTATCATTTATACCAAAAATATGGTGTAAGAGAATATTGGATAATAGATATTGAAGAAGGATTAGCATATGTATATATTCTAAGTAAAGACAATATATATACATTACCTAGAATATATAATATAAAAGAAACAATAAAATCTAGCATATTTAAAGGATTAGAAATATCACTAGAAGAAACATTTAAGAACAATCAAAATTTATTAAAGGAAGATGAGGAAAGATATAACTATGGATAAAAAATTAACAATGCTTATGATATTAGATGGATATGGAATAAACGAAAGAGAAGAAGGAAATGCAGTAAAACTTGCAAAAACACCAGTATTAGATAAATTAATGAAACAAAATCCAACAACAATTATTAGAACAAGCGGATTAGATGTTGGACTTCCTGAGCGGACAAATGGGAAATTCTGAAGTAGGACATACAAATATAGGAGCTGGAAGAATCGTATATCAAGAATTAACAAGAATAACAAAATCGATAGAGGATGGAGATTTCTTCAGTATTCCTGAATTAGTAGGCGCAATAGAAAACTGTAAGAATAATCATTCAAAATTACATATAATGGGACTTTTGTCAGACGGAGGAGTGCATAGTCATATACGTCATTTATATGCTCTACTAGAACTAGCAAAAAGAAAAGATTTTGAAGATGTATATGTTCACTGTTTCTTAGATGGTAGAGATACGCCTCCAGCATCTGCAGAAGGATATATAGTAGACCTAGAAAAGAAAATGGAAGAAAAAGGTGTAGGAAAAATTGCAAGCATTACCGGAAGATTTTATGCAATGGATAGAGATAAACGTTGGCAAAGAGTTGAGAAAGCGTATAATGCACTAGTAAATGGAATAGGAGAAAAAGAATCATCTGCAACTATTGCAATAGAAAAGTCATATCAAAAAGAAGTATTTGATGAATTTGTAGAACCTACAGTAATTTGTAATAATAATGAACCAATTGCAACAATTTCAAAAAATGATTCTGTAATTTTCTTTAACTTTAGACCAGATAGAGCAAGAGAAATTACAAGGACTTTAGTAGATAAAGATTTTAAAGAATTTAAAAGAGAGTATTTTCCTTTATACTATGTTTGCTTTACAAATTATGATGAAACAATAAAAAATGTTCATATAGCATTTAAAAAAGAAGAAATAAAAAATACATTTGGTGAAATTGTAAGTAAAAAAGGAATGACACAACTTAGGATTGCAGAAACAGAAAAATATGCACATGTTACATTTTTCTTCAATGGTGGAGAAGAAAAACAATATCCAGGAGAGGATAGAATTTTAATTCCTTCACCAAAAGTAGAAACATATGATATGAAGCCAGAAATGAGTGCAATAGAAGTAACAGATAATGTTGTGGAGGCAATTAATTCAAAGAAATATGATACTATAATTTTAAATTATGCAAATCCAGATATGGTAGGACATACAGGTAGTTTAGAAGCAGCAATAAAAGCATTAGAAACAATAGATGAATGTGTAGGAAGAGTAGTAGAAGCAGTAGAAAAAAACGGTGGAGTACTTTTAATTACAGCAGATCATGGAAACTCAGAGCAGATGATTGACTATACAACAGGCGAGCCACATACAGCACATACAACAAACCCAGTTCCTTTAATACTAGTTGGTAAAGACGCAAAATTAAAAGAAGGAAGGCTTGCTGATCTTACACCAACAATGCTTGATATTATGGGAATAGAAAAACCAGAAGAAATGACAGGTAACTCTTTATTAGAACAATAAATAATTATGAAAACTGACATCACTAGAGGTTAGGTAGGGACATACCTCAATCTATGAGGAATGCTTTAAACTGAGGTGTGTCCCTATACCTTTTATTGGGGGCTAAATTTAAAATATGGAGGAAACGATATGGATAATTTAGCAAGAAAAAATAAAAAATATAATTATGAAGAATTAGAAAAGATAAGAAATAATAGTAATGACAGGTACGAAATTATAAATGGCGATTTGTACTTAATGAGTAGCCCAAGAGGAATACATCAAATGATACTTTTAGAAATTGGCAGGCAATTAAGTGAATTCTTTGAAGGTAAAAAGTGCAGGCCATTTGTTGCACCATTTGATGTTATATTTGCAAAAGGAAATGACAAAAGCAAATGGAATACAGTTTTACAACCAGATATATTTGTATTATGCGATTCAAACAAATATGAAAAAAATTATGTAAAAGGTTCACCAGATTTTATAATAGAAATTGCATCACCAACAAATTTAGTACACGATAGATTTACAAAATATTCTATATACCAAATGAATGGGGTAAAAGAATATTGGATTATAGAACCAAATGATAGAAAAGTATTTACATTTGTACATAACAGTGAAGGTGGACTATATAATGAAGGGAAACAATATGAAATTACAGATGAAATACCAGTAGAAAGTTTTAAGGGATTAAAAATATCACTTAAGAAATTTTACAAAGAAAATGAAGATTGGATAATAAAAGAAGAGGAAGAAGAATATAACAAAGAAGACTAATTAGTTTATAATAGGGATATTCCCTATACATATATATTAATTTTAAAAGGAGGAAATTTACATGAAGGAATATTTAGCAATTGAAGAAGTAAAAGCTTTAGAAGTATTAGATTCTAGAGGAAATCCAACTGTACAAGTTGAAGTAATTACAGAAGAAGGAACAAATGGAGTAGCAATGGTTCCATC
>CALXNI010000137.1 GCA_944389715.1 uncultured Clostridia bacterium
TGATATGGCAGCAAAAGTTCCTGATGCGGTAATAAACTCTGACTACTATATAGAAGATGATAAGTTAATAATAACTAAAGGAAAAGCTGGTAATTCAATAGATAAAGAAAATGTTAAAAACATAATCATAGATATTATAAAGAATAATGATAAACAAGAGATACAATTAGATGTTATAAAGGTAGAGCCAGATGAAATTGATATAGATAAAATATATAACGAAGTTTACACTGAACCTCAAGATGCATATTATACAAAAGATCCTTTTGAAATTTTTTCACATGTAAATGGTGTAGATTTTGATATAGAAGCTGCAAAAGAGGCCTTAAAAGAAGATAAGGAAGAATATGAAATACCATTAATAATAACAGAGCCGGAAATAACTACAGACGAAATTGGAACAGAAGCATTTCCAGATTTACTTTCTTCTTTTAGTACTAGATATGATGCTAGTAAAACAGATAGAACTACAAATTTAAAATTAGCGATGAATAAATTGGATGGAGTGGTTGTAAGTCCAGGAGAAACTTTCTCATATAACAAAACTCTTGGAAAAAGAACTGCAGAGGCAGGATATAAAGAAGCAGGAGGATATGCAGGAGGGAGAGTTGTTCAAACATTAGCAGGTGGAATTTGTCAAATATCATCTACATTATACGATGCTGTTGTATATGCAAATTTAGAGATAGTAGAGAGACATAACCATATGTTTTTAGCTGGATATGTGGGAGCCGGAAAAGATGCAACTGTAGTATATGGAGCATTAGATTTTAAATTTAAAAACACAAGGAACTATCCAATAATGATAAAAACATCTATAGGAAGCGGAGTTGCAAAAATAGATATATATGGAATTAAAGAAGATGTAGAATATGATGTTGAAATTTCAACAAAAATATTAAGTTATATTCCTTATAGTGTTATATATGAAGAAGATAGCTCATTAGCTGCAGGAAAAGAAAAAGTTGTGCAAAGTGGAATGAATGGCTGCAAAAGTATTACTTACAAAATATTAAAATTAAATGGGCAACAGGTATCGAGTACTGTGTTATCAACAGACACCTATGATCCAATGAATAAAATAATAAAAAGAGGTCCAACTGAAGTAGCTACATCAACTTCAACGGAAAAAAATAATGTAGATAAAGAAGAAACAAACAGCAACAAAGAGGAAGCAGATACCAATACAGAAACAAAACCAACTGAAAATAATAATGTAAAAAATGAAACGGCCAATGAAAAGATTGAGAATAATACTACACAAAATAATAATAAAAATAATGTTAATAATACATAACAGATTTATAATATTTTACATTTAACATTATGAATTATAATTTAGTCGGAACATTAACCAGTAACATAAGTTAAATTATACAAGTGCAAAAATTATTGACAAAATTATAAATTAGTTTTATAATGTGTAAATGTAATGTGCCATTAGCTCAGTTGGTAGAGCAACTGACTCTTAATCAGTGGGTCCAGAGTTCGAATCTCTGATGGCGCACCATTGACGAATCTGTTCGATCTAAAAGAACAGATAGATATAAAATCAACCAGTAATGGTTGATTTTTTCTTTAAGTGTTAAAAAATATATAATTATTTTATCGTGATAGTCTTAATAAATTCTAAAACTTCTTGTGCTTCATCATCTTCTAATCCATAATTTATAAAGGCTATATTAGGGTTTAACTTATAAAAAGAAATATCGCTCCATGCTTTGTCATTATAATATCCAATAGTCGCTTCAGCTCCATTGTTAAGATTTATTTTTTTGTCTGTTCTTCCTGTACCACAAACTCCAAATGGATTATTATAAAAATACAAAATAGTATTTTTATTACTATCACTTTTATATAATTTTAATGCAAATTTATAAAAATCATTATCTTCATTACGAGGAAGTTCTTCGTATTGCCATTCACTCGGAATATTTATTTCTAAAGTAACATTATCAATTGTTTTGGAATAATTTTTTTCTGTCTCTTTTTCTTCATAAATTTGCTCGACATTATTTGGAACATTATTATATATCTGTTTTCCTAATATTTTTATAATCCAACCATCATCATATCCACTTTCTGAATTATAGTTTAACCTATGAACTTTTGATATTGTATATGTTAATGCTTTGTATTCAACTGTTCCGCCATCTCTTAAGTGCATTGGTACTGGTACTAACAAAACTAATAAGATTATAATTATTATTGCTATTATTACTTTGTTTTTCATAGACTATCACCTCTTATATATAATACAGTTTAAAAAGCTAAAAAGTTGCATTTTTTGAAGGTTTATTTATTTTGGCCTGAACAGTAACGAACAATAACCGAAAATCTACTGTAAATTTTTTATAATGGGTACTCAAAAAAGTAAAAGTGTGGTATAATATAAAACGATTGTGTGTAAGAATGATCACACAAATAAAAGCAAAGGGGTGAGGTCTATGTTAAACATTTATAATACGGACTTAAAAACAAATAAATTTGAGAAGATAAAAGAGTTTAGACCAGGATCCTGGATTAGCTTAGTAAATCCATCTGAAGATGAAATAAAAACTGTTTGTTCAAATTTAAATATAGAAGATGAGTTCATAAAATATCCTCTAGATTATGAAGAACAAGCTAGAATTGATATAGAAGATGATATGATTCTATTTGTAATTGATGTTCCTATAATAGAAGATAATAAAGAGGGAAAATCTTATGAAACAATGCCTTTAGGATTAATTGTTGTAAGAGATGAATATTTTATATCTGTATCGTTAAAGAAAAATAGAATTATTGAAGCCTTTGAAAAAGGTAGAGTAAAGGGAATGTATACTTATAAAAAAACTAGATTTCTTTTACAAATATTATATTTAAATGCCTCATATTATTTAAATGATTTAAAGAAAATAAACAAAGAAGCAGAAAAAACAGTTTTATCACTACAAAAATCTATGAAGAATAAAGAATTAATACAGCTGTTAAATTTGGAAAACAGTTTAGTGTATATAACAACATCCTTGAAAGCAAATGAATTAGTTATGGAGAAAACAGGAAGAGGTAAAATTTTAAAAGCTTATGAAGAGGATGATGAAATATTAGAAGATGCAATAATAGAAAATAGACAAGCTATAGAAATGGGTAAAATATATAGTGATATTTTAAGTGGAACTATGGATGCCTATGCTTCAATTATTTCAAACAATTTAAATGTTGTAATGAAATTACTTGCATCAATAACACTTGTAATATCAGTTCCTACATTAGTTGCAAGTATATGGGGTATGAATGTACCTTTACCATTTGCAAATAATGCACATGGATTTACAATAGTAATTGGTATATCTATGGTAATATCGATTGTTGCACTTGTATGGCTAAAAAAGAAGGATATGTTATAGGAGGAAACAAATGTTAAATGCAGTTGGAGTAACAGTAAGGTTTGGAAAAAGAGTATTATTTGAAGATGTAAATATTAAATTTTCAAAAGGAAATTGCTATGGATTAATAGGAGCAAATGGGGCCGGGAAATCTACATTTTTAAAAGTATTATCAGGTGAACTAGAACCAAGCAAAGGCGAAGTATCAATGGATAAAGGAGAAAGACTATCAACATTAAAACAAGATCACTTCGCATATGAAGAAAATACTATAATTGATACAGTTATAATGGGAAATAATGAACTTTATAGCATTATGAAAGAAAAAGAAAAAATATATGCAAAGACAGATTTTTCGGAAGAAGATGGTATAAAAGCAGCAAAGTTAGAAGAAAGATTTAGTGAATTAGATGGATGGAATGCAGAATCTGACGCAGCAATATTACTTAATAATTTAGGAATACCAAGCTCAGAACATTATAAACTAATGAAGGAAATAGAGGCAAAGGATAAAGTAAAAGTATTGCTTGCACAAAGTTTGTTCGGAAATCCGGATATTTTATTGCTAGATGAGCCTACAAATGACTTAGATCTAAAAAGCATAAATTGGCTACAAGATTTTTTAATAGATTTTGAAAATACAGTTGTAGTTGTGTCACATGATAGATACTTCTTAAATAAAGTATGCACACATATTGCAGATGTAGATTTTGGAAAAATAAAAGTTTATCCAGGAAACTATGATTTTTGGTATGAATCTAGTCAACTAGCGCTAAAACAAGCAAGAGAACAAAATAAAAAGAAAGAAGAAAAAATAAAGGAATTACAAGAATTTATTGCAAGATTTAGTGCTAATGCTTCAAAATCTAAACAAGCAACTTCAAGAAAAAAATCATTAGAAAAAATACAATTAGAAGAAATTAAAGCATCAAATAGAAAATATCCATATATTGATTTTAAACCAGATAGAGAGCCAGGAAAAGAAATTCTAACAGTAAATAATTTGTGCAAAAGTATAAATGGAGAAGAAATATTAAAAAATGTTTCTTTTTCAGTAAAAACAAATAATAAAATTGCAGTATTATCAGATAATGAATTAGCAACAACGTTATTGTTCCAAATAATAGCAGGGGAAGTAGAAGCAGACAGTGGAGAAATAATATGGGGACAAACAATTACTAAAGACTATTTTCCAAAAGATAATTCTTATTTATTTGAAAATGACGAAATATTGGTCGACTGGTTAAGAAAATATTCAAAAGACCCAGATGAAACATATGTAAGGGGATTTTTAGGAAGAATGTTATTTTCAGGTGATGAGGCATTGAAAGATGTTAAAGTATTATCAGGCGGAGAAAAAGTAAGATGCGTATTAGCTAAACTAATGCTTTCAGGTGCGAATTTTTTAGTATTTGATGAACCTACAAATCATTTAGATATGGAATCAATTACAGCACTAAATGAAGGAATGAAAAAATTTAAAGGAAATATTATTTTTACATCACATGATCACCAATTAACACAAACGGTAGCAGACAGAATTATTGACTTAAGGAAAGATAAAATAATAGATAGAGAATGCACATATAATGAATATTTAGGAATTGAATAAGTTTGACAATAAAAATATTAAGCACATTAATGTTGGTGATGACAATTATCTATCTATCAATAAAAAAAATGGTCATTTATAGACCATTTTTTATTGTATAGGAAAAATCGACTTTTATCTTGACTCTATATAAGATTTTTCCGTATACAACAAGGTTAGGCAACCTTAATACGTCCGAGCTTTAGCTCGTGACATATGTTTTGCACTTGCTTCAGAGACTAACTTAGCAAAACGCCTTTCTTATTGTTCTGGGTTGTACTTTGCCCTGATCTCCTGTATCTTTTCATAATCATTATTTAATATATCTAAAAATGCATCAGCACAGATAGGATCAAATTGAGATCCTTTGCATTTTTGAATTTCTGATTTTACCATATCCAAAGATAAAGAATCTCTATAAGTTCTCCTAGATGTCATTGCATCAAAAGCATCTGCAACTGCAGTAATTCTTGCTAAAAAAGGAATCTCTTCTCCTTTTAATTTTCCTGGGTAACCATTTCCATCAAAACGTTCATGGTGATGTTTTACTATAGGAAGAACATCTTTAAAAATGGTCGCATTAGATAATATATGAGCACCTATTGCAGGATGATTTTTTATTTCTGAATATTCATCTTCTGTAAGTTTAGAATTTTTTAAGAGTATATTATCAGGAACACCTATTTTGCCTATATCATGAAACAAACCACCAACCCTTAAATTATTAATATCCTGGTCTGAAAGACCTAATTTTTGGCCAATTAAAACAGAATATTCTGAAACTCTATCAGAATGACCTCTTGTATAAGTATCTTTTGCCTCTACTGTAAAACGTAAAGTTTGTATGCTTTCCATATATGCTTTTTCTAATTTATCGTATGTATCCTTAAGTTCTGTATTTATTTTTCTTATTAAATTCATTTGAGATATTGCTTTTATACCAGATTCAACAAGTAAAAGTAATTGGTCAAATTTATCACTCTTTTCACAATAACCTTGTATGTCTAGTCTTCTAATTGTTTCTAGTGGAGGTGCAAGATCTTTGTGACCTGTAAGTAATAATATATACAAATCTTTATTAAATTTGCGTATTTCTTCTACTACTTGATCTCCATGAACAGGAGTCATAATAAAGTCAAGTAGCATTAAATCAAAATGTTCTATTTTTACTCTTTCAATTGCCTCCATAGGATCAGTAATTCCTACAAAATTATAACCAGACTTATTTAGAAAAACTTTTAATGAATCCAATATTCCTGCTTCGTCGTCTACAGCTATAATTTTATATTGAGAGTTTTCATTTGAATAAATATTTTTTCTCATGTGGGTTTCCCCCTTTTTTAGTTTATCATATATGAATTATATTCAAATAATGAAAAAAAAGCAATAAAAAAAAGAAAAAAGTTGCAATAGCAATATTCACAAATAATTACTTATGTGGTATAATACATAAAGGTTTTAATTATATATTGTATACTGCAAGGGCGGAATTTATTTCCGATTATAAACACAAAATTTGTAAAAATTTTGTTGGAGGATGTTGAAATGATTTTTAAGGATTATTATAAAATTTTAGGACTAGAAACAAATAAAGTAAATTTAAATCAAATAAAAATAGCCTTTCGAGAGCAAGCAAAAAAATATCACCCAGATGTAAATGGTGGAAATATAAAAACAGAAGAAAGATTCAAAGATATAAATGAAGCATATAGAGTATTGTCAAATCCTTCAAGTAAAAGAAAATATGATAGAATGTGGAATACACATGTAGGAAAAAAACAAGCAAAACAAGACTATGAAGAAAGCAATAGAAGTAAAGATTCAGTTTTTAGTGACTTTTTTAATATGTTTTTTGGAACACCAACTAATCAGGCAGAAGAAATAAATACAAAAGTAAAAAAGAAACATCCTATAAAAGGTGAAAATATAGAAACAGAAATAAATGTTGGAATTGAGGACGCATACTATGGGACAGAAAAGAAAATATCTTTGAGAACTGTTAATGGCAAAATGAAAACATTTTCGGTAAAAATACCAGAAGGAATAAGAGATGGAGAAAAAATTAGATTATTGGGGCAAGGAAAACAAGGTACGAATGGTGGAAAAAATGGTGACATGTTTATAAAAATAAATATACAAAACAACAGCAAATTTAAATTGCAGGGATATGATATTGTAACAGATTTATTTTTAACACCTTGGGAAGCGGCTTTAGGAAAGAGAGTAAATATAGATTCAGTAGACGATACAGTCTCTGTATACGTACCACCAGGAATACAAAGCGGAGAAAAAGTAAGGATACCACAAAAGGGTTATAAAGATGGAAGAGGAAGCAGAGGCGATTTAATAGCAGAAGTAAAAACAGTAGTACCTAAAAAATTAACAGAGGATGAAAAAGAGCTGTTTGAAAAGTTGAAAAATATATCTAATTTTAACCCACGAAGAACAAACAATTAATATTGAGAAAATATAAATGTAGTATGAAATTAATTATAGATAATGTAGGGGTCGGCGTCCTCGACGAACCCACAAGCGGTTCACATAATTAGTTTAAAAATGTTGACATAGACGTCAAATTATTGTATAATTATAATTGTGATTATACAGACGATAAAATGCATTAATATATGTAGAAATGAGGTGCTTTTATAGCATGGAGGAATTTATACAAGGGAAACACTTTAGTATAACAGATCCACAAAATGTAAATACAGTAATTTATGAGGTAAACAAAACAGAAAAAGAAATGGCAAAAAATTCTCCTAAATATACAGTTGAAAGATTAGACTATACGGAGGAATTAGTAGGAGACAAAAAGAAAAAAACATTTTATGTAAATGAGCCTAAGCCAGAAGGAAATAAATTGATTATATTATCTTTTGGAAAAGAAAAAGTAGTAATAAATAATGGCGTTTTAGATGGAGATCAAGTGTTAATTACTAAAAAACCTATGCCATTTAAATTCAAAACTTTATATAGTGAACATGAAACAGAATATAAAGAAGTTCAATATACACCAAACTTAAAAAGGCCAATTTCAATTATTGACCCAGAAACTACAGAAGAAATAAAACCAGTATTATATTTTGATGAAAAAACAAATGAAGTTAAAGGAAAATGTAAATTAAAACCATTTAAAAATTATTTCGCTTTTGAAATAAGAGATTTATCAGATGATAATGTAAGAATAGTAGGGGGAAATCCTGTATTAGAAAATTAAGGAGGATAAAGAATGTCAGAAAGAGTAAAGCCACAATTTGGAAGAGAAATGGATCCATGTGAATATAAATCAAAATGGGCTAATAAATTATCTAAAGATGAAGTCGTTGTTATCAGAGCAATAGATAATAGGGAGAAATCTAATAAAGTTCCTAGAGACGAAGGTAGATAATTATTTTTACAAAAGAAAAGGTGATTAAATAATGAATTATAAAATAAAGAATACTTTAAAAAAGAGTAAAATGGTATTTATAGTAGGAATAGCAATATGGATAGTGTTATCTATATTGCTTTCTGCACCTATTGCAGTAAGCATTGTCGATGCGACTACTAACGGACAGCTCAATTTAAATGATTTTTTTGACAATTTTTTTATGAATATAGGAAATGTAGGACAAAATTTATCAAAAGTTTTTCAAAGTAATTATATAGGAACTTTTGGTAAGACAGAAGGATATGTAACTATAGCTGTTCTAATATTTTTTGTTATTGGATTTATTAAATCAATGCCAAAAAATGAATATACAGATATAGAGCACGGATCAAGTGACTGGGCAACTGGTGGAGAAGAGTATAGTGTTTTAAGTAAGAAAAAAGGAATATTACTTGCAGAAAATCATTATTTACCAGTAGATAAAAGAGGAAATACCAATGTACTAGTAGTAGGACGGATCAGGTTCTGGTAAATCTGCATCATATGTTATTCCAAATGCTTATCAACTTTTAGGATCATATGTTTTTACAGATCCAAAAGGTGAATTATATGATAAAACAGCAGGATATTTAAAAAGTAAAGGTTATGATATAAAAATATTTAATTTAGTAAATCCAAAAAATAGTGATGGATATAATCCTTTAATGCATATACAAAGTGAAATTGATGTAGATGTTATAGCAAACACAATAGTTAAAGGGCAATCTGATATAAAAAATCAATCAGATCCATATTGGGACGATATGGCAGAAATGTTATTAAAGGCATTAATATATTATTTGTTAGCAACCAGACCAGAAGAAGAGCAAAATTTAGCAAGCTGTGCAGAATTAGTTAGAGCAGCTAATAATAACGGAGCAGGAAACTTATTAACAGAACTTATGAATCAATTACCATATGATCATCCAGCAAGAATGAATTATAAATCTATTGAAATTGCACCAGATAAAACATATAGTTCGATACTTTCTTCACTTCAATCAAAACTTGGTAAATTTGATTCAAAAGAAATAGCAGAACTTACATCAACTAATACAATAGATTTCGAGCAGATTGGAAGTAGAAAAACAGCAGTATATGTAATATCATCTGATACACACGCAGCATATGATTTCTTACTTACAATATTCTTCTCACAGATGATTCAAAGATTATATGATTTTGCAGACATAAATGGAGGAGCACTTCCACAGCCTACATATTTTATTCTTGATGAGTTTGCTAACATAGGAAAGATACCAGATTTTGATAAAAAAATATAAACATCAAGAAGCAGAAAAATATCTTTTAGTGTTATTTTACAAAATTTAGACCAGTTAGAAGCTGTTTACGAAAAATCACACGAAACAATAATTGGTAATTGTGACACTACATTATTTTTAGGAAGTAACTCTCAAAAAACAGTTGAATATTTTTCAAAGGAATTAGGAGAAAAAACAATTAATAGGGATAGTTGGTCTGTAAGCAAAGATAAGCATATGTGGAGACAAGGATATAATAAATCAGATCAAGTCATGGCAAGAGCTCTTATGACACCTGACGAATTAAGAAGATTAGATAATGATATGTGTATTATATTTGAAAAAGGGATTAAACCAATAAAAGCTCCAAAATATTACTATTTTAAATATGATACTATTAAGTTAGTAAATAAGTTTGCATGTAGCCATAATGATATAGAACCTATTGATAGAGGTAAATGGAGAAAATATAATCCATATAATCCATATGTTGAAGAAACTGACGAAAAAAGAGAAAATACCAAAATTGAGTCACTTGACGATTTATTTGAAGAAGATAATTCTGCACCAACATTACCACAAGATGATCCAGAAACAAATAATAATGAAAATGAAAATAAAGAAAAAGAAGATAATGTATTATCATATGACGTACAAAAAGAACTAGAAGCAAAATTTGATGAGTTGTTTGGAGCATTAGAGGACTCAGATAACTAAATAAAATACTTAAAGGCGGATTTGTATATCCGCCTAAATTAATTATATAAGAGCCATTATAGAGGAATTTCAATAAAGAAAGAGGTTCCCTTTCCTTTTTCAGTTTCATATCTTATCATACCATTAAAATGTGCTTTAATGTTAGAGTATGACATAAATAGTCCAAGGCCAGTACCATTTTTTCCTTTTGTTGTTACCATCTCTTTAAATAATTTTTCTTGAACATTATCTGGCAACCCTCCTGCAAAGTCTGATATTTTAAATATTATATTTTTCCCATCTTTATATATTCTAAAGTTTATATCTTCATTGGATTTGCCTTGCTCTTGATAAGCTTGTATACTATTTGAGATTATATTATTTATAACTTGTACAAGACTGTTAATATTACCTTTAACAGTAGTTGAAATATCAATATCCGCCTGTGTTTTAAGATTTATTAATGCATTTTTTAGTTCATGTTTCATTAGTATATCAACATAGTTTATGAGGTCTTTAATTGTAAATCCGTTCGCGGTTTGCTCTGAAAAAGCAACAGCTTGACCTTTTATTGCTGTAATTACATCTGACATATATGATAAATGTGTTTTAATTTTCTCTATCCATTCTTTCATGTCTTTGGCAATTTCATGATGATCCTCTATAGTTACTTCAGGATCTCCAATACTAGCTTCATATTCTTTTATCAAATCAGATAAACCTTCAGTAGCACCAGATATTGACATTATAGGAGTTTTTAAGTTGTGTGCTATTCCACCAATCATTTGACCAAGTGAAGCTAAACGTTCCTTTTCAATAAGCATATCTTGATTATCTTTAATAGTTTGCATATCTATATTATGCTGTGTTACATCTTTTAAAAGAATAAGTATTCCTAAAAAATTTTCTTTAGAGGTTATACGATTTATTTCGATATGGAAATATTTATCTATTCTATCAAAGTGCTCCTCAAAGACAACTGTCCTATCAGTATCCTTAACATCATTTAAGGAATTGTTTAAAATGTTACAGTCAATATGTAAGTCATTATATTTATTTATTACCTCGAATAAATTTTTATTTCTTATATCACTAGCAGTAACTCCAAATATTTTTAAAAAAGTTTCATTAAAATCAGTTATTAAATAATCTTCATTAACAACTATATATCCATCAGACATTCTATCAACTATTTTTTGAAGAGCAATAGGTGTTATTGTTAAAAAATTAAATTTAAAAATTGCTAATGAAATTAAAAATATTACTATTGCAAATGAGATTGGCGTTGTATATATTGATAAATCTAATATACCAAATGTTGCAACAATGTTAATTAATAATGAAATAAAGGTTCCTATAAAAATTAAAAGAGATTGTCTTGAAAAGAAACCAGAATTTTTAATGGTATAGTACATAAGATATATTAGACCTATGGCTATACATAAGTACGAGTATGCTGTATGTATAAAAAAGTATGAGCCAAAAACAGTTTCTCTAAAATGTACAGAATACTTTACATAGAACAAATGATGCAAATCATTTGTCCACAATATTATTAATGAAGAAATAGGTATAATGAATAAAAGTAAATACTTTAAATTAAACTTAATTTTTGTGTTTACAAATATTAAAGCCATTATTAATATAAAAACAGGTAGAAAACAAGCTGCAATATAAATAAAATATTCAAAATATATAGGTGGTATATTTAAAGTGTCTGACAATGAAATCTGAAGTAAAAGACCAATAAACCACATAAATAATAATGAGAACAATATAATAAATATTTTATGTAATTGATTTTTCCTTTTAATATTGATTAAAAATATTAACATTCCTGAAATAATTACAAGAGGAATAAATAAGAGTAATATATTAGTTGTTGAAAAATTCATTTTAAATCACCTTCTTGACATTTTTTAAAAAATTCAAAATATATTTTTTATCTATTTTAGGCCATTTGAAACCAATTTCCTTTAAATAGTTTATAGTAAAGTCAGATTTAATTATAATATCAGTTTTATAAGTCAAATGCAAATTTTTATCTAAATCATTAATCAAAATATTTAATGAATTATCCTGCTTTTTATCTGAAATTAATGCTTTGATGATATTTTTAAAATCGTTCTCTTCAACAAATTTAATGTTATAGCTATTTTTATTCAAAAAAGAAAATAGCGGTTTAATGAAAACATGATTATGATTAAACAGGTGAAATATTCTATTTTCTTTATTGAAATTAGAAATTAGTTTAATTATAGCATCACTTGCAGAATCAATAGGTGTAAATTCCAGATACATATCTTTCATATATAAAGGGATTCTTTTAATTTTCAAGAAAGCAATAACTCTGTTTATATAAGCATTATCTAAAATATTTTCTTGGAATTTACCATCTGATAATCTAGGCATTAAATTTCCCATCCTAAGTATATATGCATCTAGGCCATTTTTAATTGCATTTAAAACTAATTTTTCAGCTTCAAATTTACTCCTTATATATATGTTTTCTAGGGTTTGTCCTATATAAAAAGATGATTCATCAAAATATGTAGTTTTGTTAATTGATTGTGTAGCACTACTTGTGTCAAAAGCATTACCTGATATACTCAATGTGGAAACTTGATAAAACTTCTTATTAAAAGATTTACAGAAATTAATAATCTGTTTTACACTTTTTACATTAGTGTTGTAAAAATCTTGATAATTTCCATAGTGATCAACTTTTGCTGCACTATTAATTACAATATCTATAGAATTTGCCAAATTAAACAAATCAGATTGTTTTAATCCAAAAGCCTCCTTTGTGATATCTCCAGTAATAGCATAAATTCTTTTATTTATATAATTGTTATATTTATCACCAAAATAATAATTTAATTTGTTATATAGTTTTAACTCGGGAGTAAGTCCAGGTTCTTTTCTAATTATACAATACACATTTCCAGACTGAGTTTTTAAAAATGAATCTAATATATGTGCACCTAAAAAACCTGTTACGCCTGTTAAAAGTATATTACCAGGATTTTTATATTCTATAGGAGAACTATTTAAATTATGTGTTAAAATATTAGAAAAATCTAATTGAGAATTATTTATAAAATTATTATCATCTTCTCCTCTATCTGACTCTATTTTATTTGTTAACTTAGAAATTGTTGGGAATTTAAATATATCTGAATAAGTTATTTTATCTGATATTTTAAGTAATTCTATATTTAAATTCATAGCTAAAATTGAATCTCCTCCTAATTCAAAGAAATCATCATTAATTCCAATTGGTTTTGTATTTAAGATGTTTTCCCAGATTGAAACAAGCCTAATCTCCAAATCAGTTTTAGGTGCAACATATTTTTCGTTACGTGAATTAATTATTCCGTTTGGTATTGGTAATGATTTTTTGTCAATTTTGCCATTCGGGGTATAAGGAAACTCATCCATTGGTGTAAAATATGAAGGAATCATATATTTTGGTAAAGTCATAGATAAATATTTTCTTAATTCAGTTACTCTAATTCTTTTATTTGAAATATAATATGCAGCAATAAACTCTCTATTATTAATAGTTTGCTTAATTACTTTTACTTTTAGAATATTAGGAAATTCTAAGATTTTGTTTTCAATTTCTCCAAGTTCTATTCTAAGACCTCTAATTTTAACTTGATTATCAACCCTTCCAAGATAGTAAACTTCTCCACTATCTAAAAACTTACATAAATCTCCAGTTTTATACATGATTTTATTTTTACTAGAAAACTTATTTGATATATAACTTTCTTTTGTTAAATTAGAATTATTAATATATCCATAACCGACACCATCGCCTGCAATATATAATTCGCCAGGGATACCGGTTGGTACAGGATTCATAAATTTATCTAAAATATACATTTGAGTATTATCTAGAGGCTTTCCAATATTAACATCAATTTGAGAAGTAACATCAGTTAGAGATGAAAATACAGTTGTTTCACTAGGACCATATCCATTATAAACTTTTTTTACTCCTAAATTTTTTAATTGCTCTAATAATTTATTTGGTAAAGGTTCACCGGCTAATACAACATAATCAAGAGATTTTATAAATGGACAATCTTCAATGTTATCAACAAAAATTTGCATTCTTGATGGGGTCATTTGTATAATTTTTGCACCATTTGCACCAATTAAAGTATTTAATTTAAAAGGTATATGTTGTTCTTCTTCATTAGCAATAATAACTTTTAAACCCTTTTGTAGAGAAATTAAAGTTTCAAAAATAAAGATATCAAAACTTACTGTTGTAACAGATATAATTGTTCTGTATACGTTATCTTTTAAATATTGGACATAATTGTTACAATAATTTGTAAGATTTGACAAAGATTGATGCTTAAGCATAACTCCCTTGGGCATACCAGTAGAACCAGATGTATAAATAATATATGATAAATCCTCTGGTTTATTTACATTTTCTAAATTGTTTTTATGATAATTATATAAATCATTTTTAAGTTCGACAAATACTTTGTTATCAAATATCACTTTATCTTTTAAACTTTCAAATGTTAAAAGCATTTTTGCATTACTATTACTAAGCATATATTCGATTCTATCTTGAGGATACTCTGGATCTATAGGAATATAGCAAGCACCACTTTTAAGGACAGCAAGAATAGAGACAATCATTTCAAGAGAACGATTGACCATAATACCAACAATATCATTTCTTTTAATACCTTTATTTCTTAAATAGAAAGCTAAGCTATTAGCTTTTTCGTTTAGTTCTCTATATGTTAATTGCTCATTTTCAAAAACTACGGCAATATTATCTGGAGTTTTTTCTACTTGTTCTTCAAACAATTGAGTAATGGTTTTGTCTTTTGGATAATCTACTTTTGTATCATTGAAATCATATAAAATTTTGTTTTTTTCTTTTTCTGAAAGAATACAAATGTCTGATATTTTTACATCTTTATTTTCTAAAAAGATATTTATAATATTGCTATAATGATTTGATAAGTTTTTAATAAAGTCCTTATCAAACAATTTAGTAGCAAATTCAAATGATAAATTATAAACTTTATCATTTGGGATAACTTCTAACGATAGATCAAATTTAGCTATTTTTGAATCTGGTATATAATATTCTGCATTAATATTTTTAAATGAAATAGGAGAATACCCTTTATTTTGATAAATAAACATTGTGTCAAACAAAGGATTTCTACTAGTATCACGTGTTAAATTTAGTTTATTTACTAGCTCATTAAAAGGATAATTTTGATATCTAAAAGATTTAAAGCATAAGTCCTTAACGGACATAACAAAATCTTTAAATGTTGCATTAGACTCTATTTTTATTCTTAATGGCAAGCTATTGACAAACATACCAACTATATTATTAAGTTCATCTATATCTCTATTAACAATAGGAGTGCCAACAACAATATCTTCTTGAGAAGTATATTTAGATAGTAATATATAATATGCAGATAAAAGAACCATATAAGGTGTAACGGTTAACTCTTTTGCTAACATATTAATTTTACTTGTGGTATATTCATTTATTATTGAATGGATTTTATCCCCTTCAAAATTTTGAACAGCAGGTCTTGTTTTGGTAGGTAAATTAAGAACAGGAATTTCACCTTTAAACATATTTAACCAATAATTTTCTGCTTCTTTAAGTGAACCATTACTTAGTTGATTATTCTCCCATACAGAATAATCCTTATAATCTATTTTTAATTCAGGAAGTTCTTCTTCATTATATATTTTGCATATTTCATTAGTTAAAATAGATAAAGAAGCTCCGTCAGAAATTATGTGATGCATATCAATCATAAGAAAAGCCCTGCCATCATCTAGTTCTATTAATTCAGCTCTAAATAAAGGAGCTTTAGACAAATCAAATGGTTTAACAAAATTTTCAAAAACTATATTAAGCTGATTGCTATCTATGGAAGCATGAGAATTTTGTAATTTAAATTTAACTTCATCTGCAACTTTTTGAACAACATTCCCATCTTTAACTTCAAAATAAGTTCTTAAAGAAACTTGCCTTTTTATTAATATATTAAAAGCTCTCTCTAGTCTTGAAATATCAGGCAATTTATCTAATATTAAAGCACCAGAAATATTATATAAAGTTGAATTGTTACCGGCAATGATAGAAGAATAATATGTTCTTGATTGTGCTGATGAAGTAGGATAATATTCACCTTTTTCAACTTTTGTAATAGTGTTAACGGTGTTATTTATAGTACTTTTTGAAGATACTAAATCAGATAAATCTTTTATAATTGGGTTCTCCAGAACATCTTTAACGAAAATTTGCACATTTAATTTGCTATAAATTTTTGTACATAAATTTATAGCTGTTAAAGAATCTCCACCAAGTTCAAAAAATG
Source organism: uncultured Clostridia bacterium (assembly GCA_944389715.1). Lineage (GTDB taxonomy): Bacteria > Bacillota > Clostridia > TANB77 > CAG-508 > CAG-452. The sequence continues at coordinate 16,722 of CALXNI010000137.1, forward strand.
AATCATTAATACTAATATCATCTATATTTAGTATTTCCTGTAGTAAAGATATTAGAAATTTATCTGTGCTATTTCTAGGCAAAATTATTTCTTTGTTTTCTCTTTCTAGTTCAGGTATTGGTAATTTTTTTCTATCTATTTTGCCATTTGGAGTGTATGGTAATTTGTCTAATTTAATAAAGTATTGAGGTATCATATAGAGAGGTAAAGATTTTTTTAATGCGTTGTGAAGATTATTTAAATCAATTTCATATAATGAGGTATAATATCCGCACAAAATCTCACGATTACCTTTTAATGTTAATTTATTAACAATACAATTATCTATATTTTTAAATTTCAAAATTTCATTTTCAATTTCTCCAAGTTCTATCCTATGCCCATTAATTTTAACCTGAAAATCATTTCTTCCTAAATGAATCAATTCACCATCATCAGTAAAATAAGCTAAGTCTCCAGTATCATATATTTTTTCATCAGAGTAAGGATTTTTAATAAACCTTTTTTTGGTTAAATCAGGATTGTCAAAATATCCTTCAGAAACTCCGGTTCCACCAATATATAAAATTCCAGGAGTAAAAAGAGGCAAAATATTCTTATCTTTATCTAAAATATAACAAGTTGTATTAGCTATAGGTTTTCCTATAGTTATTATGTTTGAATATGTTAAATTTTTCACAGTAGACCAGACCGCAGTTTCTGTAGGGCCATAAACATTATAAATGTTTGCTCTAGATACTTGTTTTAATTTATCTAAAAGTAATTTTGGAAAAGATTCTCCTCCTACCAAAATATCCGTTACATTTTCCATATATTCTAGATAATTATTATTGGAGATTAGAAAATTAAAACGAGACGGAGTAGTTTGTATAATATTTACTTCATTTTTTACACACAAGTCGTTAAAAGATTTTACATCAGTTTGTTCATTTTCGTTTGCTATTACTATTTTTAAGCCTTTTTGCAAAGGAAGAAGAGACTCAAGCACAAAAATATCGAAGCTAATTGTTGTAACTGATACTATTGTTTTATCTGGTGAAAAATTTATAATATTTGTCATACCTTGAATAAAGTTATTAATATTTGAATGCTTAAGCATAACTCCTTTAGGCATACCGGTAGAGCCAGAAGTATAAATAATATAAGCTAAATCCTCTGGCTTATTTATTTTTTCTAAATTATTTTTGTGATAATTGTATAAATCATTTTTAAGTTCAACAAATAGTTTATTATCGAATACTATTTTATCTTTCAAACTTTCAAATGTTAAAAGCATTTTTGCATTACTATTATTAAGCATATATTCTATTCTATCTTGAGGATACTCTGGGTCTATTGGTATATAGCAAGCCCCACTCTTAAGAACAGCAAGAATGGAAATAATCATTTCAAGAGAACGATTGACCATAATACCAACAATATCATTTCTTCCAACACCTTCTTTTCTTAGACAAAAAGCCAAACTGTTAGCTCTTTCATTTAGCTCTCTATATGTTAATTGTTGATCTTCAAAAACTACAGCGATATTATCTGGAGTTCTTTCCACTTGTTCTTCAAACAATTGGGTAATTGTTTTATCCTTTGGATAGTCTACTTTGGTATTATTAAATTTATATAGAATTTTATGTTTTTCATCTGGTGTAACAATCTCAATATCTTTTAAGTGAATTTCCTTATTTTCTAAAATTTGATTAATAATATGCAAAATTCTAGCATGAATAGAGCAAATGTCTTCAATAGAATATTTGTCTATTAAATAATCATAAGCAACAGTAATATTTCCGGTATCATTCATATCATATAAATGCACATCGATATCATCAGATATATAGCTATTAGCTATCCATCGAGCATCATATGGAATACCTGCACTTTGCTTATTACTTCTAACATTTTGATAAGATATTAAAATTTTATATAAATTTGGAACTGAATTATCTTTAGCTCTTAAATCTTTTAGTAAATATTGATATGGATATTTTTGATGTCTATATATTTTAGAAAAATCACTAGACATTTCAGCTATAAAATTGCTAAAAGATTTAGTGGTATCTACACAAACTTTAAACGGTATGGTACTAATAAACATACCTGTTGTTTGTTTTTCTCTAAAGTTTGATCTATTTAAAATGGGAGTGCCAATTACAAATTCATCAAGCCCAGATACTCTAGATAGGTATAATGAATAAACACCCATAAAGAAATTAAAAACAGATGCTTTTCTAGATTTACAAAAATCATTTATTAAATTAATTGTTTCTTTAGGAATATTAAATAATTTTCTTTTAGAAGCACAACTAATTTCTTTAGAGTTTTCTAAATTTACACTAGGAATTGTAGCTGGGTCTGGAACAGTTTGAAAAGTTTCATTCCAAAACGCTTTATCCTTTTCAAATTTTTCACTATTTAAATATTTATTTTCAGATTCTATGTATTCAATATATGAAGGATTGAGCTCTTCAGAAATATTTTCACCATTTTGCAAAGATTCATAATAGCCCATAATTTCATTAACAACAAGACCTGCTGTCCAAGCATCAGAAATTAAATGATGTGCATTAATAATAAAACCACCATGCCCATCTTCGAATTTAAACAATTTAAAACTAAATAAAAAATTTCCTAAAGTTTTAAATCGAGCATCACAAATCTGTCTTTCTAAACATTCCACATCTTTATCAGAAGAAACTAAAACTGTTTCAATATCAAATTCTGTATAAGAATCGACATATTGCTTTACAACATCACCTTTTAATACAAATTTTAATCTAAAACTATCATTTTTTTTAACAAATAAATTTATAGCTTTTTTTAAAATATCAAAATTTACCTTTTGTGAAACAATTACACTACCTGTAATGTTTTCGATCGACGTCCCTTTATAAAACTCGCCTGTTAGCCAAATTGATTTTTGGGGATTTGTTAAAGAATATAGAATTTCTGACATAAAATCAGCCTCGCTATCTGCAAATTTATATTTTATATATATCTAATATATATCCTGAAACAACTGATAAATCAATTGTTCTTTTATATTGTAACATAAAATACAAATTAATGTAAACCATTTGTCATAAACTTGTCACAAACAAACAATTTTCGACATAAAATTGTTAAATAAATTGTAATTTGTTGTTTAGAGATTAGAGGTTGGAGGTTGGAGGTTGGAGGTTGGAGGTTGGAGATTAGAATTTAAAAATGTAGGGACGGCAATCTGCCGTCCTAAAAATACGAAATTAATTGCAAACGTTGTAGGGGCGGGGTTCCACACCCGCCCGCATATCAATATTTAAGGGTCGCCCAGGGGTGCGACCCCTACAGATTTTAAAATAAATTTAATAATACAAACTACAATTTACAAGTTTAAAATAGCAAAAAAAGGAAATGATAATATTAAGGAGGAGAACATGTATAAATACAAAAAAAGACAAAGTAAGTTTAAAAAAATCATTACACTTTTTATATTAATTATAGTTGTATCAGCAACAAGCATTTTTATTTATGATATGTATGTAAACATTGATGTTTATTCTACAGAGCAAAATAATGAAAATAATCAAGCAGTAAGATTATCTAATACCGATAATATAGACAGTATAAATGAAAAAGATATTACTAGTATATTAGAGGAAACCATTAAATGCGTTGTAGGTATTTCTAAAATAAAAAATACTGGAAGTTCTATATTCCTAAACAATAGCACATCTGAATTAGGATTAGGGACAGGCATGATTGTTTCAGAAAATGGATATATACTTACTAATTGGCATGTAGCAGGAAATAAATACAGTAATTGCTATGTTACATTAGAAAACGGAAATATATATAGTGGAAATGTAGTATGGGCAGATAGCGATTTAGATTTAGCGATTGTAAAAATATCTGTTTCTAATTTAGATTATATTAGACTAGGAGATTCAGATAATATAAAGATAGGTGAGCAGGCTTATGCAATTGGAAATCCCATAGGAGTAGAATTTCAAAGGACAGTAACTTCAGGAATTATAAGCGGTATTGATAGAACTATAAAAATAGATGATGAAAATGGAACATCATATATGGATGATTTAATCCAAACGGATGCAACAATAAATCCTGGTAATAGTGGAGGCCCACTTATTAATTCAAATGGTGAAGTAATAGGAATTAATTCAGTAAAAATAACTGAGGCAGAAGGAATTGGTTTTGCTGTGCCAATAAATATAGTAAAGCCAATAATAGAAAGTTTTAATAATAATGGAAATTTTGAAGAAGCATATATAGGAATATTTGCGTACGATAAAAATGTTATTCCATATTTAAATTCAGAATTAAAATTTGATTCTGGAATTTATGTGGCACAAGTAACCAAAGATGGACCGAGTTATAATTCCGGATTAAAAGAGGGAGATATAATAACAAAAATTGATGATATTACAATAAATAAAATGAGTGAACTTAGAAGCTATATATATACAAAAAAAGTAGGAGATACAGTAAATTTAACAGTATTAAGAAAAAATAGAGAATATAATATACAAATAACATTAAGGAAAAAAAGTTAACAAATATAAAAAAGGACAAAACCCTGTGTCCGCCCGTATAATACGCAAATTTATATATTTTACTAATAAGTTATTGCAGAACAATATATAAATGAGATATAATACCAGAAAGATAGGAGTTGAAATAAATGCAAAATATAGAAATATCAGAAAACATTAAATATATTGGAGTAAACGACAAGACCATAGATTTATTTGAAAGTCAATACGTAGTGCCAAATGGAATTTCATACAATTCTTACTTAATAAAAGATGAAAAAAATGTTGTAATGGATACAGTTGATAGAAGAAAAACAGATGAATGGGTTGAAAATTTGAAAAGAGAATTAAATGGAGAAAAACCTGAATACTTAGTAGTATCACACTTAGAACCAGATCATGCGGGAAATATACAGCTACTTGCAAATACTTATCCAGAAATGAAAATAGTTGGTAACCAAAAAACTTTTGATTTTATTCCTCAATTTTTTGAAATTGAAAATTTAGAAGAAAGGAAAGTAGTTGTAAAAGAAGAAGATACTTTAAATATTGGAAAACACACTCTGCAATTTATTATGGCACCAATGGTACATTGGCCAGAAGTAATGTGCACATACGAACAAAGTGAAAAAATACTATTTACAGCAGATGGATTTGGTAAGTTCGGAAGTTTAGATGTAGAAGAAGAATGGGATTGCGAGGCAAGAAGATATTATTTTAACATTGTTGGTAAATATGGAATACAAGTACAAGCATTGCTAAAGAAAGTAGCAACACTTGATGTAAAAATAATATGTCCTTTACATGGACCAATATTAAAAGAAAATCTAGGCTATTATATAAATAAATATGATATATGGAGCAGCTATAGACCAGAAGATGATGGGGTATTTATTGTATACGCATCTATATATGGAAATACAAGAGAAGCGGCGGAAAAAATGAAACAAATTCTAGAAGAAAAGGGTGCAAAAAAAGTAAGCATAACAGACCTCACAAGAGATGATATGGCAGAGGCGATAGAAGATGCATTTAGATATGATAAAATAGTTCTTGCTTCTGCAAGCTACAATATGGGAATATTCCCACCTATGGAACAGTTTTTGCATCATTTGCAAGGAAAAAATTATCAAAATAGAAAAATTGGAATAATAGAAAATGGTACTTGGGCACCATCAGCAGCAAAGGGTATGAAGGAAATAATAGCAAAGATGAAAGATATAAATTTGTGTGATACAACGGTTACTATTAAATCAAAAATGAATGATGTAAATATTGAAAGTATGAATAAATTAGCTGACGAGTTATTAGGATAGGAGGTGAGTAATATGAAATATAGATGTATAGCATGTGGATATATCTATGACGAAGAAGCAGAGGGAGTAAAATTTGCAGATTTAGACGATGACTGGGTATGCCCACTTTGCGGAGTAGGAAAAGATATGTTTGAAGAAGTTCAAGAATAGGAGAGATATAAATGAAAGAAAAAAATACTGTATTTTATAAATGTGATATATGTGGAAACCTTATAGGATTAATTGATGGAGATATAGACCATATGACATGCTGTGGTCAAAAAATGAAACTATTAGTAGCAAACTCACAAGACGCAGCAGAAGAAAAACATGTTCCAGTATATGAAAAAGTTGAAGATGAAATTGTAGTAAAAGTAGGAGAAAAAGAGCATCCAATGGAAAAAGATCATTACATTATGTGGGTTGCACAAGTTAGCGATAACCAAACAACAAGAGTAAGACTTTATCCTGAACAAGGAATTGCAGTAAGATTTAAATATATTCCAGGAGCAACAATTTATGCATACTGCAACAAACATGGCCTTTGGAAAGCAGAAGTTAAATAGAATAAGAAATGCATAGTACTGTTTACTGTGCATTTTTTGTATTATAATACTGCCCCTAAAACAAGTATACCAATATTATCATTATAAATTTCATTAAACTGAGATATTGGAAGCGGGTTTTCTCCAATACCTGCTTCTATTGTATATCCGGGTCTCCTATATTCTTGCAGGAACCAATCTTTATATCCTGCAAAACTAGAATTATAAGGCACATCCGCCAAGCGGTATCCACTAGCATTTGCTAAAGCAACTCCTATTTGTTCTGCTTCTTCTGTAGCATAGTTTTGAAATTGCCAGTAAATTTCTTTGCCTTGAGTATGATATGCAAGTATTAATCTAAAATTATGGAAAAGTGTAAAATTATAAATTGCAAGAGCTTCTGGCTGAGTTAAAGGACCACTTCCTACATAATCACGAGGAGCAGGAGAAGTAAATCCTTGTGCAAATTTAATTCTTTTTGCTTCTTCCCAACCTGCTGGGAATTGAAGGTTTAAATCAACTCCTGTAGATTTAAAAATATACCAACCACCAAGAGCAAAAGGTACATGATCACTAAATCCAATATTTTAAAGCATTTATATGTACCGTATTTGCTCGCGTGCGAAAATTTCTTTGAAATTTTCTGCACAATGTTTTTATTAAAAATCGAAGATTTTTTAATAAATTAATAAAATGCAGTAATCATCTATATTACAGAGTATTTCAAAATAAAAGAAATATTCTGTATTTTTATGCTTGATTTATTGCTAGAATTGGAGTGGTATATGAAAAATATCTCCCAGCGGGCTAAAAAGTACATTGACAAATACACTTGTTTTAAGTGTCATATTTAGCTATTTTCTTTAATATTCTGTATTAACCTAGATTAATAATCGCCATTTGGCGTAGTGGCAACTTCACTACGAAAATCCTTTGGCGTACAAAGGTACACCCGCGGTTTTCTTGCTTATTCGCCTAGCCAAATAACAATTTTTAATTTAGACTTGATTAGGAGAAAACAATGAATGAGAATAAAAATAACACTAAAGATAATAAATTAGGATTTAATACATATTGTATATTTACAGGAGAAAAACAAGATGTTGGAAATACGATAGGATTAATTTTTAAGGATTATTTAGAAAGTATAAAAATAAAGAATAAGTAATTATTCAAAAATGTTTGCAAAATTTTAAAGAGCACGTTACAATTTAATTGTAGATGATTACAGATAGGAGGTTAAATGCTAGATATAAAAAGTCAGGACTTTAAAGTTGGAATGTATATCAGATTATCTAGAGAAGATGGCGACAAGCAAGAAAGCGAAAGTATCGGTAATCAAAGAAATATTTTGCAAAGATATGTAAAGGAGAATGATTTATGTTTTGTAAAGGAATATGTTGATGATGGAATTTCTGGAACTACATTTGACAGACCCTCATTTAATGAGTTATTGCAAGATATAGAAAATCAAAATATCAATATGGTTATAACAAAAGATTTATCAAGACTTGGAAGAGATTATATTAAAACAGGTTTTTATATAGAAGATTATTTCCCTAAAAACAATGTTAGATATGTTGCAATAACAGATGGAATAGATACATATATTGATAGCACAAATAACGATGTAACACCTTTTAAAGCAATTATGAATGACTATTATGCTAAAGACATCTCAAAGAAAATCAGAAGCGTATACAAAGAAAAACAAAAAAGTGGAGAATATTTGTGTAGTATTCCAGCTTATGGTTACAAAAGACATCCTACAATTAAAAATAAATTAATTATAGATGAGCAAGTAAGAGATATTGTAGAAAAGGTTTTTAATATGTATGCAAATGGTTGTGGAAGTGTAGAAATAGTGAAATTTTTAAATTCAAATAAATATTTATCTCCAACAGGTTATAGAAAAACAGGATTGGTACAAGATGAGAATAAAACAAACTATGATTGGAATGAAGTGACATTGTGTAATATGCTAAAAAATGAAGTATATATCGGAAATACCATACAGAACAAAAAAACAGTTGTATCTTATAAGGTAAAGAAAATAAGAACAGTTGAAAAGGAAAATCAAATAAGAGTTGATAATACACACGAAGCTATCATTGATAAAGATATATTTGATAAAGTCCAGTGTATTATAGAAAAAAGAGGGACAAATACAAAACTTAAATATGATTATTTATTACGAGGATTACTTTATTGTTATCATTGCAAAAGAAAATTACAAATAGTTTTAAAGAAAAATTCTAAAAGAAATTCAAAAGCACATCCATATATAACTTGTAGTGATGCTAAAGTTCGAGGATGTTATCCACTCAGTATGAATTATGAAAAATTTGAGAAACATATTATTGATATTGTAAAAAAGATATGTAGAATATATGCAGATAAAGAAGTTTTTGCGAGGGTTTATGAAAAATATCAAAATAAAACTATTGA
>CALXNI010000138.1 GCA_944389715.1 uncultured Clostridia bacterium
ACTATTCCATAAGATGCAACTTGTCTCCTTGTAATAAACTCTGTTTTTTCTTCTTTTTCTAAAGCTATTCTTTCAAAATAGCTTTCATCCTTAGTTGCTTTGTCAATATCAATACCCAAAGAAATAATAATTCCCTTATCTACTTCTAGCATTTCTTTTGAGTTCAATGAACTGACGTAAGATTTTAATCTTTCTTTATCAACAACTCTTATTTGCTCAAGTAGTACAAGAGAATTCTTTGGTAATTTTTTAGCATCTCCTTTTATAAAAATATGTGTAGGTAATTTTGCTTTAACTTTTGTTTTACTTGTTATAGGTGCAATTATTACTGTAGGACTATATATATTTCCTATATTGTTTTGTAAAATTAGAACTGGTCTGATTCCATTTTGTTCACTTCCTACTGTATTTCCTTCTAATGATGCATAAAATATATCTCCTCTATTTATATTCATTTTTTCTTTTCCTCCATTTTTCTAAATATTCAATTTGTTCTTGATCTTCTACTCTTCTTTCTTCTTCCGTTTTACTTGCATTACTTCCTAAAATAATTAAATATGTAAGTAAAGCAATTAAAATAAACAATAAAATAATCATTACCATTTCTTAGACTCCTTTTTAATTTCAGGCTATCTATTAATAATAATAGATAGCCCAAATTATTTTATATCCTATCTTTCTCCTAATTCATTAAATGACAATTAGCTAAATTGCTCCACAGGGATTTCACCTATCTGTTTTTAGCAGATTTATTCTCAATGCGTGGGACGGTTATTACCTCGCTCAAGCTATGACTAAATAAGAGTATCATTATACCTATTATTTATCATCGCCTTATGAGTAGCTATCTCATATTTAAGTAAAGTAAGTTGTAAATTTACTTTTTAACTAGCTCAAAATAATAGGAATGTATTTAATGAATTTATATTCGATTTTCAAAGTTCATCTTGCTTCAAACAAAAGAAACAAGAGAAAGAAATTTACTCCCTTCACTTGTTTCCTCACTTCTCCTATTATTTCGGAAATAATTTTTAATTTTTCTTTAATTTTTTAGCAATTTCATTAATTCCTTTTGAAATACTATATCTAATTGTTCTTTCATCTTTATCTTCTTTTTTTGCTATTTCTTTTACAGACATATCTTTAAAGAAATACATTTCTAGTCTTTGTCTATGTATTTCTGGAAGTTCCTTTACAACTTTTCTTAATTCATTATTAGATATTTTTTGTATTACCATATCTTCAAGGCTAATTTCATTTTTAAAAGATTTTTTATATAAATTTATATCTGATAAAGATAAATGTTCTTCGTGCCTATCATATTGGTTTTGTATTTTTTTGTATTCTCTTTTAGATTTCATATATGCATCAAATATCTCTTTTCTTATCTCTAATTTACATTCCTTTCCTATACTATCTTTAAAACTAATAAAATATTTGTTAGACTTTTTATCATATTCTAACTTATAAGTATCAACTTCATATTTCATTTTTACTACCTCCAATTAATTTGTTTTTTTGAGCAAATTAAATTTTGGAGGATCTCTACAATGCTTTAATTTTTGAATACAAAAAAAGACAGCTACACAAACTTTTATTGCACAACTGTCCTTTTTAAAACTGCAAAACAAAACATTAGTATTCCTAATCTGAATTGACAATATTGTTTTACTGTTTTTTCCTACACTCATATTAAACACCTTTTAAAAATTTTTTATCAAAATCTTAAAAGGGTCTAATAATAAAAAAATAATCAAAATCTAAATATTTGCATTTAATTCTTTAGTAAATTACATATCTTTTGCAAACCCTTTAGACTTTGATAGTCAATAAAATTATAATTTTTTCATTAAGGTATTTGTAAAAAGTGCGTAAAATAGTATTATAAGTGCGTAAAAGCGTTATATAAATTTCCATTTTTTTACTTTTTTTAATAAAAATATTGAATTTACATAATGTTTATGATATAATATCAGTGATTTTAAAAAAATAATTTATTAGGAGTTGTTCATAATGCTTAAAGTTATGGTTGCAAGTGAGAATACCAAACAACGTTCTCTATATTGTAAATATCTTGCAAAAGATAAAGAACTTGAAATTATAAGCACTAAAGATGGTTTAACAACTTTAAATAAATATTTTGAAATAAGACCAAATATATTAATATTGGATACTTTTTTTAATGATGTAAATTACACAGACATCATTGATAAAATTACAAAATTAGATGATGAAAGTTCTAAATGTAATACTATTTTGGCTGTTAATAAAAACACTAAAAATATAAATTTAAAAAATGCTGAGAAAATATATAGTATTCTTCCAGAACCTATACACTTCTCAGATCTTTCTGAAACACTATCTTCTATGAAAGCAAAGTTAAAATATGTACAAATTACGTCTGAAGAAATTGATACTTACTTAGCTATGTTATATTTTAATATAGGAAGCAATGGTGCTAATTATATGAAAAGTGCTATCTTTTATTGTTATTACAATTTAGCAGCTATTAAAAATTTAGATAATATATATGAGTACATTGCAGAAGAATATAATGTAGATGCAAAAACTGTTAAGGCTGGTATGAGAAGTTCTCTAGTTCCTTTTAATACTTACCGTACTATTAATCCTCAAAATAAATTATTAAATATATTCAATATAAATAAAGATAATATTACCCCTAAACAATTTTTAAAAATTTTTGTTAGTTATCTACGTTACAAAAAGAATAAAAAATAAGAAACAATTTATAGTTTATAATTCTATAAATTGTTTCTTGTTTTTATTTATAAATATATTCTTTATAATCTTTTAATATGTTTTCTATTCTTTGTTCAAAAGGTTCTCTAACTAATGCATTAATCTTATTTCCGCTTATTCTCATTGCGTTTTGAAATTCTTTCAAACCTATATCACTTTCTATCAAGTTAAAAACAGGTACATTTTGTTCTAATTTTTCTTCAGATTTTTTTATCATATTTATATCAAACCTTGAAAATACCATATCTGGTCTTTTTTCCATTATTTTATCAAATGTTTCATCGAAGTTTTTAGCTGTAGCGACAACCTCTGCATAATCAATATTATTTATTGCTTTAACAAATCTGTTTACTACATTTTCATTATCATAAGAAACTAATACTTTTATTTTGTCTTTTAGATAATCTCTATCATAATCTTCGTTCATTATTTTTACTATTTCATTTACTCCTTGATGTAAAGCATTTCCTATAACAACATCTTTTTTATTTATAGTTCTTACAATATCTCCATTTGCAGTAACAAGATTATATTTGCTTTCCATATCGTCATTGTCTCTGTAATTTACTTTACCTATATTTTTATAATTTTTTTGGAATATTTCTTTGGTAGACTTAAATTGTTCATTTGTTATTTCAAATTTTTTTTCATTTTCTTTTGCTAATTCTCTTAGTGGAGCAAATCTAAATATTCTCCACTCGTTTATTTTATAATTGGTATCTAAAAATTCTCCCAACTCTTCTATATAATCAATATTTAATTTTGTTACAACTGTATTTATTTTTATTCTAATATCTTTATTTTTTAAAATATCTAATACCTTTTTTATTTCTGTAAAATGATTTCTTCCTCTTCCCATTTGTTCATTTATTTCATCTCTTGTTGTATCTAATGAAAGAGTTATTGTATCTAAATAGTCAACTATTTCTCTTACTTTTTCATTATTAGCAATTAGAGAGCCATTTGTTATTAATTTACTCTTTACTCCATTTTGTCTTGCTATTTTTAGCAAATCTAATATATTAGGATATAATAATGCCTCTCCTCCAGAAAAAGTTATATAATTGACTCCTGCTCTAATTAACTTTGAAAGAACTTCTTCATTTTCTTCATAAGATAATTCCGGGATATTTCTGAATCCGTGACAATATGCACATTTTTGATTACACCTAGTTGTAATAAGCCAGCACACTTCTCGTTTTTTCATCATTTCAACATCCTTTCTCTTCATTTCATTGTATGTTGATTATATCCCAATTTTTACCATTTGTCTATTATAAAAATGATAACGGCTGTTCACAAAAAAAACAGCTATACTTAGCTGTTTTGCATTTAATTTAGTAAGTACTCTTTAATAAATTTTCTATCTAATTTTCCTAGTTGTCCACTTAAATATGATAATCTTAATGTTGATTTTGGTAATTCCATTGGTACTTCTACATTATATAATTCTTTATTATTAAGTTCTTTTTGTATACTATCTTTCATTACATATCCTATACCTAATCCTCTTTTTACTGCACTAATTTTTAATTCCGTAATATCTATCTCTAAAGTAGAATTTATATGTACTCCATTTTCTTTTAATTTTCTTACTAATCTTTTACTTGTAGAAGTATATTCTAATCCTAATATAAAATCATAGTTTTCTAAATCTTTTAACTGTTTAATTTTTATTGGTTTATTTGAAATAAATATATTTTCTATATCTTTTATTTTTTCACTTACTATTTGGTTATTATTTATATCCAATATTGTAGTATCTAATATGAAATCAACTTTATGATTTTCTAATAATTTCAATAATTCTTCTCCAGTAGGAGCAGTTATTAATTTTATATTTAAACCTTTATGTTCTTTCTTTATTTTTTCAATTCTTGGCATTAGATAGAATTCTGCTATATGTGATAATGCCGCAACAGAAATCTCTCCAGTTTCTATATTGTTCTTTTGCAGCAACATTTTTTCACCAGTTTCAATCATTTCCATACTTTTTTCTACATACTTAAATAATTGTTCTCCTTCCTTTGTTAGCCTGATACCATTATTTTCTCTATAAAAAAGTTTGATATTTAATTGTTCTTCTAATTTCTTAACATAAGTACTTATTGCAGATTTGCTAAGCGACATTTTATCACTTGCATCCGAATAAGATTTATATTGTGCTACTTTATAAAATACTTTATACAGGTTTAAATTTATATCTAACAACTTACTCACTCCTAACAAAAATATTATACCACATTATGTTAATAAAGTAAAGTTTTGTTTACTGTTTTTACATTATTTATGCTCTCTACAAATATTATCTATTAAATATTCTCCCTGATTTTTAGTTAATCTATTATTTATAACAGCTAACCTTATCAATTTTTTTATATTTTCCCATTTCATACTTTTACATTTTCCTTTGGCTGTTTCTTCTATATATTCTATTATTTCTTCAAACAAATAATAAGGAATATTAAAATTTTCATTTTGATATTTTTCCTTCATTTCTATATGACTTCCTTTGACTAAAATTAAATTACATATTTGAAATAAATTATCTAATAATTTATTATATCTTTCTCTTTCTACACCTGTTTCAGCCAATTCTTTTTCAGGTTTAATTCCGTCGATTTCATCAAAGTCTATATAAAAATCACTAAGTAGTTTTCCTATTAAAACATCAAATTCTTTATTAGTATATAATTTTTCTTCTATCTCATATCCTAATTTATTTAAAATATTAAGATCATCGTCTGATAAATATTTTTTAACATTTATTAATTGTTTATAATAATAATCTTTTATCCATATTTCATAATCGAATTTTTCCATATTTTTCTCCTATAATTAACATATTTCTTTATTTAAGTATTATACATAATAATTTTTAAAAAGTAAATAGGTTTTTAAATACTTATTCCGTTATTTACTAGGTTATTTTTTTACAATTTTTCTTATACTATATATGTTGGTGATGATAATGGAAAAAGATAATTATAAAATCATTTATGGAAAAATTATAAAAGAATACAGATTAAAAAATAAACTAACGCAAGAAGAGCTTTCACAAAAAATTGGCTTTGATACAAAATATATAAGTCAAATTGAAACTGGAAGATATATGGGAACAATAATTACTATGTTAAAACTATGTGAGATATTTGGTGTTACTCCTAATGATCTTCTTGACGAACTTTTACCTAAAAATGAAAAAGAAAATAAAACATTTAAAAATTTTTCCAAATTGGCTCAAAAAGATAAAGAGCTCATAACCACTTTAATAGATTATATATTATCAAATTACTAATACAATAAAAAATAGGATAATTAATTTTTCCTATTTTTTATTAACAATTCTACATTTCTAATGTTTTCTCTTCACTTTTATTTTTTTTAGAATAAGCAATAATAAAATCAATTATATCTTTTATAGTTTGTTTTTCTAAAACATGATTAGCTTGAGGAATTTCTATTAATCTACAAAATTCTTTATTTAGATTTACAAAATTTCTAGTATCATTAATTAAAGCCGTATCATCTGCTGTTCCATGAAAAATTATCATTTTTTGTTTTAAACTTATTAATCTTTGCAATAAATTATGTCTTTTTAAATCTTCGTAAAAATCATAAGATATTTTTAGTTTACCATTCCTTGCAGCTTTAGCAATACCGTTTTTCTTATAATCTTCAAACTTTTCTTTTAGTAACGAATTTAGTAATACTTCTTGCATATTGACAGCAGGAGATTGTAAAATTACATATTTAAAGTTTAGTTCGTCAGTTAATAAGCTATTTATTGATATATAAGCACCAAAACTGGAAGCAAATAATGATATATCACAATTTTTAAAATTGTTTTTTATATATTTAAAAATTATATCTATATCTAAAATGCAATTTTTTACTGTTAATGCTTTTATTGGTGCTTTGCTTTCTCCGTGAATAGGAAAATCAAATGCAACAACTCCTATATTATTTTTTAATAATTCTTCTGATATTATATCATTAGCCAAATTGTCTTTATTACTACCAAATCCGTGACATAAAATAAAAATGTCTTTTGCATCTTTAGGCACATTCATCTTTATAGGTATTTTATATTCTCCTACATTATTGTTTAATTTAATTCTTTTTTCCATTTTTTACTCCTTTTTTATAAATAAATTTCTCTATCTTTGTTTTCCAAAATTGCTTCTTGAACATAAGAAATCTTTCTACCTTCATCTTGATAAATAATAATATTTCTTGTGTTCTCACCATAGTCTTCAACAATCAAATTTCCATCAGATATTTTATATAATATTCTATGGTTTCTATATCTAATTAATATCATACCATCTCTGATTGATAAATTTTTTTTCTTAATATCTTCTAAAGTTATACCTCTTGCTTGTGCATCATTTTCAAATATACTGAATAGCCTTAAAAATTCATTATTATGTACTATATTTCTATCCGCACCATTTAATTTTAAATAATTTAATAACTTGACAGGATATTTAGGTCTAGTAAATATTTTATTTATACTTTTTTCTTCTTCCCATTTAGCAGAATCATATATTAAAAATTTATTGTTTAAAGATATAATATAGATTTTATTACCAATTTTAATTTCTACTCCTCTACTTCTTTGTGCTTTTGTATCTAGTATTTCTTTTAATTCATCATTTTGTATGTCTTTTTCGTCTGCAAAAAAAGTTGAAACTTCTATTTTTGATTGTTCATCTGGTGAAAAAATTCTTTTAATTATAAGATTTATATACATTAGTAGTTCCACTATTCCATTTATATTATTTCTATTTTCTATTTTATCCATTAGAACTTCAAATTTTTTTCCTATTATTTCCTCACTTATTTCATTTCCTTTAAAGGTATTATCCAAAAATATTTTTGTTCTGTCTAATAATTCATCTAAATATAAATTTTCATTTTCTTTGTATCCAACAACATCATCTATTTCTTCTAATTCTCTGTCAGTTAAAAAATGTATATTAGTTAAAATACCTAAATAATGTGTATTATAATAATTTTCTGTTGCAAAACTATTACTTTTTAGACCAACTTGCATTTCCAGTAGATCAGATAAAGGATCTACAATATATCTATTACCATCCTTAGTTGTTATAAGTAAATCTATATGCTTAAATTCATCTGTGTATGGCGATATTAATTCTGAATCAATATCAAATTCTTTCTTTAATAATTCTTGTATTATCACACAATAATTTTTGCAAACTATAGAAAATTCTTGAATATTTTCTAAATCATATCTTTTATCGTATAATTTTTTTCTTTCTTTCAAATTTTCCTTATACAAAAAAAATGTATAATCTCTATAAAAAATACCAGACAATGTTTTTAATAATTTTCTAACTGTTGCTAATTCCTTTTTGTCTCCTTCTAGCTTGTCAAATTCTGATATTTTTACTTTTTTGCTTACATAATTATATAAATTCATAAAAATCCTTCCTACTCACTAAATTATAAACAAATGATACCTGAAATATATTAATATTAACAGGTATCATTTGTATAAAAATCATTTCTCAAGAGCTTGCTTAAACTTAGCTCTTAATTCGATTTTTAAAGGTTCGCTAATCACACTATATCTTCTTTGTAATCTTTGTTTCCATTCAGTATAAAAGAACTGTAAATCAAAATCACTTTCTTCTCCTATTATACGCATATTAGTAATTAAATAACAATATGCAGATATGAAATTTAATGCCCTTTCTTTCTCTCTTTCTGTCCCCAGTGAATGTGTTATACTATCGTAATTATCACACGTATAATTATAACCTATGTAATTTATCATTACTACTTCTTTTGAAGATGCTATAATTAGTGGGACAATTGCATAATCTCCACTGGATTTAAAGTTAGGAGCTTTTTGAATAATTTCTGCTTGTTGCCTTTTTATTGCATATAGCCAGAAAATTTCATACCTTTTATCTGGATTAGTCCATTTCTTTATTGCCTCTAAGCCACTATAAACTACATTATATTCAGAATTATAATCATTATAGAGTTCGTGATCATATCCTGGTTTATCATTAATCATCCTACATTTAAATCTTATCATTTCAACATTTGGAAAGTTATCTATCGTTTTTTTAATCATAGATAGCAACTCAAGATTTATAGTATCATCAGAGTCCACAAATAGAATATACTCTCCTCTTGATAACAATACCCCTATTTGCCTAGCTTTAGTAACTCCTCTATTTTTAAAATGATAAACTTTGATTCTAGTATCCTTACTGGCAAATTCATCCAAAATTTCAGGACTTGAATCTGTTGAACCATCATCAACTATGACAACCTCAAAATCCTTATAAGTTTGATTAACAATACTCTTTAAGCATTTCCGTAAGTACCTTTCTGAATTAAAGACTGGAATGATTACACTAAATAGCATAATTAACCTCCTCAAACAATTGTAAGTTTTACTTTACAATAGTATTATAGCATTTAACACATAATAAGTCAATAATTATGTTAATTGATTGTACCATAAAATAATTTTAAAACACTTTTATATCCAGGAAAAGATATTTTTTTTATATCATTTATAACTTCATTAACATCATAATTTACAATTTTATTTTCATATTTTATTACATTATTATCTATTTCTAATATCCCATATGGTGCATTATTTGTTTTCCCTGGACACCCTAAAGCTCCAGGATTTATATAAACTCTATTTTTTCCTTTATTATATATACTTTCGTGCGTATGTCCATATAAAAATATATTAGCGTTAACATCATCAAACATTTTTTCATTTTCGTTTAGATTTGCTATTTTTATATGTTTTTTAAAGTCTCCATTTTTTTCCATTGGATAATGTACACAATATATACAATTTTCTCCGATATATAAATATTTTTCTTTTGGCAAATTATTTATATATTTTATTGATCTTTCCCTTAAATGGTTTTATCTCCATTCATTTCTTTCAATTTGTTCTTGACTAATTTTTACTTTTTCGTCATGTACTATTGATGGCATACCTTCTATTATGTATTTTTCTCGATTTCCTCTCACGCAAATACATTTATTTCTTAATTTTATAATCCTTTGTATTACTTCTTCTGATCTTGCTGCCCCGCCAATTAAATCTCCCAAACATATTATTTTGTCAATATTATATTTTTCTAATTCTTTTAATACTACTTCTAATGCTTTTATGTTTCCATGTACATCTGATATTATTCCTAGTTTCATATTATCATCCTCCTCGTATAAAATTATATACGAAAAATTAGTTATTGTAAATAACAATTGCATTATATACAATTATATGCTATAATTTTCAAGTAAAAAATAAGAAGTTAGGAGATAGCATATGAAAATAAAAAATTGGTTAGGCGAATATATGAAATTTACTGGTTCTTTAGGCAAAGCTATTGCTAATCATGAAATTAATAATCTTCCTGGTGGCTATATATATGATGATGGTTTTATAAATTTGTCTGCTGATCCAGAAATCCCCATTGAAGGACTAATTATTTTAGGAACTACGAAATCATATTCTAGTATTAATGAATTTTCTGACAATGAGAGATTAAAAATATATGATATATCAAATAAATTATTAAAAACTTTTCATAAAATAGGATATAAAAAAATAATTCTATATCAAGATGAAGGAAGTTCTGGTCAATTCCATATCTGGTTTCTTCCTCGACATAATTGGACATATAAATTTGGGAATAATTTGGATGATATAATACAATTTTCTAAAGAAAAACTAAACTTATCTAATTCATATAAAATATCTTTATTAAAATGCATTTCAAATATAAAAAACAATTTTGATACTTAAATATAAAAAGGCACTTCCTATTAAGGAAATGCCTCATTTTAGATTGTTGCTTAACTAATATTCAAAGAAAAATTCTATATTGTCTATGTTTTCCTGAGTTCTCAAGACCCTCCATAGACTTTCCATAAATTTATTGTCATTATAAGCGCAACAATCTCGACAATTTTTCGGACAATTTTCTTTAATGAATTGGGCATTTGTTCCATTCATCAACTCTTCCAATTCTCCATTTCTTCCTTCCATTATACCATAATGGTATAATGGATTTGTAATTCTATCCCACAATACACAACAGATTAAGTTTGTTCCATATAATGGGGGTGATACAAGAGAACTCCAACATCTTGTTGGCTTAGAATCTTCTCTCAAAGAGCGATCATTATAGATTTTTGTTAAATCATTAGGAATTTGGAAACTGCTGATTCCAAACTCTCTATAGCATTCCTTTAGAGCTAATAACTCGCTAATTGCTTTTCTTGACATATTTTCGCACTGATGTTTTCCGTATTCTGGGGTCAACACCTTAACTGCCTGAAAAGCATCTACTCCGAACTCTCCTATTGTTCTAATAAAATTTGTATAACTCCCGTCATTTAATGGTCTTATACAAGTCCGTGTCCCTATTAACAATTCTCCACTTCTTCTAAATTCTTCTCGTTTTTTACATAGTTTTCCTATTAAATTAATTGCATCTTCATACTCAAAAGTATGAGAAGAATTTTGATGAGAATAAAAATCATAAGCAGCTGAGTTAATACCTGGAAAGCTGATTCTAATACAAAAAGCATATTGTGCCAAACATTCTATTAGTTCTTCCGACATTTGACTTCCAGTACTGACATAGACTATTTTCATTCCGCACTCTTGTGTTGCATATTTTATCATTTCCACTCTATCACGATATAGATCTGGATTTCCTTCACCACACAATTCAAATCTTACACTATCACATCCTCTTATTCTTGAATACCTCGAAATTTCGCTCAAAACTTTCTTATATGTATCAATTGGAATAACAGGATACTTAATATAACTATTAGAAATCGCCCATTCCCTGCTTGGACAAGCCAAGCAATCAATACAATTAAAATCACAATACGGAAAATCTTTACTGCTGACTGACAATATTGGTATTCTGCTAAAACCTTCTTTTACTCCTCTTTTTATAGCTTCACAATACTCTTTAATACTTAGTGGATAGAAGTGTTGCGGAAAGATTTTATCTGTTAGCCAAACAGTTTTTCCTGTAGTTACATCTGCTGCAATGATCCTTTTGGGAGAAAGCAACCGCTCTTTTTCCGAAACGTTGTTGATTTGTCCGTTCATTTTGTCCTCCTTCAAATTGAATCCACCGCTTATTACAAAGCGCTTAATCTTATGTTAACATATATGTTAGATTTTGTCAAATTTATATTTGACAATGAAAGAGGAGGAAAATTTCCTCCTCTTTCATTTAATTAGAGTTAAGTATTTGCTTTACTCTATCTGCAAACCGCAAAAAGTCTTTTTTCTCTTCCAAACTCATATTTTTTCGTGCATATGTTGTTATCTGCTTAAGATTTTTTCCTCTTCCAAATTGGAACATCCAATCATCAGATGGGATAATCCAACGTCTGTAGTGCTCAGAAAAACCATCTTCAAAAAGAAGAATATTTCTTGCTCCTAATTGTTCAAGAGCCAACTTTACCTTATTGGTGATTTCCTCTATTGCCATTCTTTCGTCTTTTGTCAACTTAGTAGTTGTGTCTACGTGTTTCTTTATTCCAATTACAATAAATCCTCTAATTGGAATTTCTGGATCTATTGTTACATTTATGAACTCATTTTCGTATAGATATCCTCCTGGCAGATTTGTTATTGTATGGTCGCCTATTGCACAACTTTTGCAACCTTCAAAAACCATTTCTTCGCCCATAAAATTTGTAACAGCTACTTCTTCACCACTTGTATTAAGATAACATTTTTTTCCTTCTTTTTCAACAACTCCAAGTTTACTCTGAAAATCTCCTACAGCGTCATAACGAATTTCGCAAATTTCATCTCCTTGCTCATTAATGTATCCCCATTTGTCTCCAATTTTAACTGCTGCAATCCCTTCTGAAAAGTCTCGCACATCGTCATAAATAAATTCACAAATCGGTTTACCATTAATATCTACAAAGCCCCATTTACCTAGTTCTTCTTTTTTCCGAAACAACATAAGAACCTCCTTTTTGTTTGAAAACAGGTTTGCCTAATTAGCTTAAAAACAAAAGCTATAATAATTATAGCACTTTGTCGATATTATGTCAATTATTCACTTTTATACTATGTATTTAATTTATGATAAAATCACCTTAAAAGTTTATAAACGAATATTTCACTCTAAATGTATAAAAATGAAAAATATAGCCAAAATAGGAAGG
>CALXNI010000139.1 GCA_944389715.1 uncultured Clostridia bacterium
AGTTCTATCCATAGCAGATTTTTTAGCTGTTTCTTTAATATAATTATTTACTTCCTCTTTATTTTTAACTCTAGGCATTAATTCTTTAATTAATTTACCATCAGGAGCAATAACAAAAAATGTAATACCATAAACTGTTTCAATACAAGTTGTAAAAACAGAAAAACTTCCTCCACCAACAATTTGAACATCTAATTCAACACCAGTAGATTTACCAATCCAGTTAATCTGACCAAGTTTTACTCTATCTGCAAAATTAGTATCATCAAGTCCTTTTAATAAATCTTCTGCATAATCACTCATTCTAAGCATCCATTGAGACTTTTCTTTTTGTTCAACTGTACTTCCACATCTTTCACATACTCCACCTGCTGCATCCTCATTAGATAAAACAGATTTACAAGTAGGACACCAGTTAACAGGAACAGTATCTTTATATGCCATACCATGTTTATAAAATTGTAAAAATTGCCATTGTGTCCATTTATAATAATCTGGATCTGTTGTAGAAAACTCACGAGACCAGTCAAAAGAAAATCCTAAATCCTTCATTTGTCCCTTAAAAGTTTTAATATTTTCTTTTACAGCATCCTTTGGGTGAATATGATTTTTGATTGCATATTGCTCAGCAGGAGCACCAAAAGCATCCCAACCCATTGGATATAGCACATTGTAACCTTGCATTCTTTTCATTCTAGCTAAAGCATCTTGTGCAGTATAGCTTCTTACATGTCCAACATGAAGTCCTGCTCCAGAAGGATAAGGAAATTCTACTAATATATAGTAAGGTTTTTTTGTTTTATCCCCTGTAACCGCTTTAAAACTTTGTTTTTCATCCCAATAATTTTGCCATTTTTTTTCAATTTCTTTATGATTATATTCCATTATAAAACCTCCGTTATAAACTCATATCATTATAAAACTTTTCTAAAGTTAAAATATGATTATTTTTTATTCTCAAATAAATTTCTTCAGCCATATTTTCTTTATATGTGTGAGAAATTAAATTTCTATCTCTTAACATATCCATGTATATTTGACCATCTTTTAAAATCCCATTTTGAAAAGCAATTTTTATTACACTACTTGGACCATGCTCTTCTAAAATATATAAACTATCTAAATATCTTTGCAAATATTTCCACCACAGTTCGAAAGTAAATTCAAAAGCATGCAGAATTCCAGCTCTTGCGAGTTCAGAACCATTGTCCTCATTAATAAATTGTTTTAATTTTAAATAAGCGTTTTTAAAAGCTTCTGCACTATCATTTAAATTATTTGGCATAAATTTCAACTCCTTCGTTAACAATATTTTCCTTCAATTTATCATCATCATGCAAAGAATTAAAATTAATTAAATCAATTTTATAAATTAAATACAAATCTTCCAAATCATAAAAAATTTTAGTATTTAAAGTGTGAGTCAAGTTATTTCCGTAAAGAACAATATCTATATCAGATGTTTTTTTAAAATCTCCTCTTGCACGAGAACCAAAAATGCAGGCTCTATCAATTTCTGGATATTTAGAAAAAACATTTTGAAAAGATTTAATAACTTTTTCTTCCAATCCAAAATTCGTCAAAACAAAAGCCCCCCTAACAATATTTAAAAGATTATATAACAAAAATTAAAATAAATAAAGTAAAAACTATTAATTTTTAAAAATATCTGATATAATCATGTTAATCAAAAGGAAAGTTGTAATTTGTTGTTTAGAGATTAGAATTAAAAAATGTAGGGACGGCAATCTGCCGTCCGAAAAATACGAAATTTATTGCAGACGTTGTAGGGGCGATTTTAATCGCCCGCAAACAGCAAATTGATTGCAAACATTGTAGGAGCGGACACAAGGCCCGCCCATACAGATTTAAAATAAATTTACCCACACAAATTACAATTTAGGAAAGAAGGAAAATTTATGAAAGCATTAATAACAGGGGCATCATCAGGAATAGGAAAAGAAATGGCTATATATTTAAGCAAACAAGGAATAGATTTAGTATTAGTAGCAAGAGAACAAGACAAATTAGAAGAAGTACAAAAGCAAATAAAAACAAGAAGCGAAATAATTTGCATGGACTTAGCAGATGCAGAAAACTGCATTAACCTATATAAACAAGTAGGAAATGTAGATATTTTAATAAACAATGCAGGCTTTGGAACATGTGGAGATTTTACAGAAACAGACTTAATAACAGAACTAAATATGATAAGTACAAATGTATGTGCAGTACACACATTAACAAAATTATTCCTAGCAGATATGAAGAAAAATAATTATGGATACATACTAAACGTATCATCAATAGCAGGATTTTTGCCAGGACCACAAATGGCAACATATCATGCTAGCAAAGCATATGTTTTAAAACTAACACAAAGTATTTACGAAGAATTAAGACAGGGTGGATATAATGTAAAAGTAAGTGCATTGTGTCCAGGCCCAATTAAAACACCATTTTTAGAAAAAGCAAATGTAAAATTTAAAACAAAGCTTATGACAAGTAAATATGTAGCAGAATATGCAATAGACAATATGTTTAAAGGAAAATATATGATAATCCCTGGAGGAAATAATAAATTAATTAGATTTTTAAGCAAAATAGCACCAGAAAAATTTGCAGGAAAAATAGTAGGAAAATCATTAACCAAAAGAAAATAGTAAAAATAAATTGTAATTTGTTGTTTAGAGATTAGAGATTAGAGGTTGGAGATTAGAATTTAAAAATGTAGGGACGGCAATCTGCCGTCCGAAAAATACGAAATTAATTGCAGACGTTGTATGGGCGATTTTAATCGCCCGCAAACAGCAAATTGATTGCAAACATTGTAGGGGCGGGCCTTGTGTATGCCCGAAACAAAATAATTGCAAATGTTGTAGGAGTCGCCGCCCACGGCGACCCGAATATCAATATTTAAGGGTCGCCCAGGGGTGCGACCCCTACAGATTAAAAATAAATTTAATAAGACAAATTACAATTTGAGGAATAGAGGAGGAAAAAAATGAAAATAGGTCTAGCCTTAGCAGGTGGTGGAGTAAGAGGTGCAGCTCACATTGGAGCAATAAAAGCACTTCAAGAAAATGGAATAAAAATAGATGCAGTAGCAGGGACATCTGCGGGTAGTATAGTTGCAGCACTTTACGGTATGGGATACACAACAGATGAAATGATAAAACTATTTAATTATTTCTCTAAATCCGTAATGGCTATATCTCCAAAATATATGTTTAGTGGAATTAAAGAATTAAGAGGAATAAAACTAGGAGGAGTAACAACAAGTTATAACATTGAATTAGCAATACAAGAATCAGGAAAAATAAAAAACATAAAAAATATTAAAGATATAAAACTACCTATATCAATTCCAGCAACAGACTTAATATCAGATAAAGAAATAATATTTACAAACAACCAAAATCTGCAGGGAGAAGAGTACATACACGATATAGAAATAGGGAAAGCAGTAAGAGCGAGCTCAACCTTTCCTGGAATGTATGCACCTTTTGAATATCAAAAATATCAATTTGTAGATGGAGGAATTTTTGACAATTTACCAGCACAAGAAACAAAAAAATTAGGAGTAGATAAAGTAATTTCAGTAAAGTTTAAACTAAAAACTCCAAGAAAACAAAACACAATATATAATATTGCAATGCAATCTTTAGATTTAATGACAGAAAAATTAATAGAAGAATCTATTAAAGCAAGCGATTATGTAATAGAAATTGACTTAAAAGATGTTAAACCATTTAATATAGGAAAATTAGAATTTTGTTATAAAGAAGGGTATATGCAAACCTTAGATCATATAATTAAGATAAAAAGGGTAATTGGAAATGAAATAAAATGACAATAAAAAAGCAGATTAATATTCAATTTATATGTCGAAACAAGGCGAAAGGTTTATATTGAAAACAATTAAAAATAAGTATAAAATAATGTAGGGGCGGACGTGATCTGTCTGCCCGCAAAAAAAGACAATTAATTACAAAGATATTTATTTTCTAATCTAAAATCAAGGAGAAATCTCTCCAAATAATTTCCAAATCTAGAAAACAAAATATAACAAAGGAGGTGTAAACCACAAAAAACAATATTTATATAAAAAATGGGGGCGAATAATATAAAAAGAAAGAAGGAATAAAAATGAAAAAAATATTATCACCCAAAATAGATGTAGTATTTCATATGCTGTTTGGAGAACAAAAACACGAGAGAATAACAAAAAAATTAATAGAAGATGTAATAGAAGAAAAAGTAGAAACAATAGAATTAGAACAAACACCTTATCTTTGGGGAGAACAAGTAAATGACAAAGTAGGAATAATAGACATAAGAGCAACAATTAACAACAAAAATCCAATAGATATAGAAATGCAAATAGTGGATAACCACGATATAGAAAAAAGGCTGTTATTCTATTGGTCGAAACTATACTTAAAACAAATAAAAGAAGGAGAAAACTATAAAAATTTAAATAGGAGTATAAGCATAATATTTTTAGATTATAAAATAGATGAACTAAAAGAATTACCAATACATACAAAATGGCAAATAAAAGAAAGCAAAAATGGAAGGAAAATATTGACAGAAGATTTAGAAATACATATAATTGAATTACCCAAGATAAAAGAAAAAATAGAAGAAGGAAGTTTAAAAAAATGGATACTATTCTTGGAGAATCCTGAAGGGGAGGAAACGAAGAAAATGGCAGAAAATGAAAAAGAAATAAAAGAAGCAATAGAAACATTAGAAAATATAAGTAGTGATGAAGCAAAAGAAAGAATAGCAGAACTAAGACAAAAATATATAATGGATAGAAAAGCAGAATTGGAAACAGCAGAGGAAAAAGGCATACAAAAAGGCATACAAAAAGAAAAGCTAGAAACAGCAAAAAGAATGAAAAATAAAAATATATCAATAGACGAAATAGCAGAAATAACAGGGCTAACAAAAGAACAAATACAAAAAATATAAGGGCAGATATGCAATCTGCCCTTACATTTTTTTGGAGGAAATAGATTTCATACAAGCAAATTTAAATTACTTACATAAATATAGCAATAATAACAAAAAAACTACAAAAAATCCCTTGAAAAAGTTTACATAACCGTTTATAATAAAATATATAGCTATAGTTATGCAAATTTATAAAAATGTCACAAAAATGTAATTTTCATGCAAGCGGAATTTGTATTTTAAGTTTCCGTATGCGTTTTATATATTTGCAAACTATTAATAAAAAAACATATGTTGACAATATTCAATAAAAATGCAACAATAATGCTATATAAGTATATTTATATCTATATTTCTATATTTTATTTAGGAGGAACTAAATATGTTTAACAATCTAATTAAATGGAGTAGCGGTAGAACAACCACAAAAGTATTAGCAACACTTTTAGTAATTACATTAACATTTGCAAACTTTGCCTTGCTTGGTTCTTTTATGTTTGAATCAATTGCAATTAGCTTAGCAGACCAAGATAGTAATACTAATAGCGAAAATGTTAAATTTAATGTGTATCTAGATGCTAATAATACAAATGCAAGAGAAGTAACAAAAGACATAAATGCAGAAGACTTAACTTTATACGCGTCCATAAGTGTTCAAGGTGGAGGAAGATTAGAAAATCCAAAAATAGAGTTTTCAAATTCAAACTTTGAACTAAAGGAAAACAGCAATGTATTCGAAAAAAGTCTCGAAGCAATATCCTCAGAAAATGAATTAGCAATAGAACTACCTATTATTGCACGTAAAAACTCAAGTTATGATTTGAGTTTATTAAACATGTCTAGCCAAATAAAATTAAGTGGAGAATATATAGACGATAATGGAAACGTTACAGATATTAACACAACAAAAATGATAAAAATAGAATGGCAAGCAAACGAAATAACAGAAGAGCAAGTAGAATTAAGCCAAGAAGTAATAACAAATAAAATATATAATATAGATGGAGAAAATAAAAGGATAGTACAAGTTTTATTAAAATCAAACATTTTACAAAACATGGCACCAATAAAGGTAGCAAAAATAGAAGTAGAAGTGCCAAGTATAGGAATAAAACCAGAACAAATATCAGTTATAGCAAAAAACACATTAGCAACAAATGGAAAAACAAACATACAATTTGGAGACTCAGAAACAAGTAAATATGAATATAACGAACAAGAAGGAAAACTATATATAGAAGTACTAAACAATCCAGACACAAACAATATTATCTCATGGCAAAAA
The DNA here is from genome assembly GCA_944389715.1 of uncultured Clostridia bacterium. Lineage (GTDB taxonomy): Bacteria > Bacillota > Clostridia > TANB77 > CAG-508 > CAG-452. Next base: position 6,248 of record CALXNI010000139.1, read on the forward strand.
AATGTAGCAGATCAATTTATAATAACATATGTATATAGCGGAGAAACAAACATATTGCCATTTACATCAAAAGCAAAAAGTGTAATAGAACTATATGGAAGAGAAGCAGGAGCAATAGAAAAACAAAACGAAATAACCTTAGAAGAAATACAAGAAATGGGCGATATAGCTAGTTTAGAAAACAGTATTACACAAAACATATATAAAGGAAACATGTATATAGGAGAAGAAACAAACTACGAAACAAAATGGGATACATTTGTATCTTATGCAAATTTAGCAAACAAAATAGTAGTACAAGACACAGGAGATATAATAGATACAGATAGCTTATCTACATATTATAAAAGTACAAAAATAAACAAAGAACAAGCAATAGACATTTTAGGTCAAGAAGGAACAATAAAAATATATAATGCAGCAGACATACAAACACCAATAACAGAAATATCACTATCACAAGAAAACCAAGAAGAAGATTATGCAATTAATTATACAGAAGAAATTAATTCAATTATAATAGAAACTTCTAAAGTTATAAAAGCAGGAAAATTAGAAATAACAAACCAAAAAGCAATAAAAGTATTAAATGCAGAAAAAATTAGTGAATCTACAAAAATAGATTCTGGAGTTAAATTAATAGTATCAGACGAACAAAACAATGTAACTGTAAATTTAAGCAAAACGGCAAATACAAATTTATTAGAACCAGTAACAACTATAGAAGTATCAACAGATAAAACTTCTATATCAAACCAAACAGAAGACACATTAAGATTAACAGCAGTTCTACAAGCAAACAATACAAGCAACAAACTATTTAAAAACCCAACAATAAATATAGATTTACCAAAAGAAATAACAGAAGCTAACATAGAAAATGCATCATTATTAGATGACGAACTAAAAATAGCAAATACAAATATAGTAACAAACGAAAACGGAAACAAAGTAATAGAAATAACAATAGAAGGAGAACAAACTAAATATGTAGGTTCTGCACAAGGTGGGGCAACCTTAGTATTAGACTTAAAACTAAAAGCAGAACAATTTATGGCAGATAAAAATGTAGAAATAAAAACTACATGTATTAATGATGGAGAAACGGTAGAATTAGCTAAAAACATAGAAATAAAATCAAAAGATGGATTAGTAACAAAAAACACAATAATAGCAGGAGAAAATTCTACTGAGCAAATAAATAAAAACACAATAAACATAGAAGCAAATAAAGGACAAGAAATAACAATAAAATCAGACATTATAAACAATTATGGAGAAGAAGCAAAAGGAGTAAATATAATAGGTAAAGTATCAGAAGGAACAGTATTAACAAGCCAAGTAGTAGCATCACAAGGCTCAACTGTATACTATTCAGAAGAAGAAAACCCAACAGCAGAATCTCAAAGTTGGGAAACAGAGATTACAAGTTTTGATAATGTAAAATCATTTAAAATAGAATTACCACAAACAGTATTAAATGGACAAAAAACAAGCTTGCAATATACAACAAAAATAAAAGAAGAAGCAAATACAGTAGCAAATACATTAACAATAAATGGAACAGTAGAAGAAAACCAAATACAAGATACAATAAATTATAATGTAACTCTTCCAAATGTAGAATCTATACAAAAAGAAGTAAACAATTCATTAAGACTTAGCATGGAGGTAACAGCAGGAGGAGAAGACATAAAAGACCAAAAAGAAATTAATAATGGGCAAGTGGTAAGGTATAAAATTACTGTTACAAATATATCAGACGAAGTTGTTAATAATGCCAATATAGTAGCAACTATCGAAAATGGTGTATTTTATGACTTAGTACAATCTGGAGTAATTATGGATGAATCAGTAGATGAGAACGGAGAGTTTATCTATCCAAATGGAAAACCAGTATATGTCTATGCAGAGGATGAAACACTAGAATCTAAACAAAAATCAATTAGTCAATTAAATCCAGGAGAAAGTTTTACTTTAGAATATCAAGTAGTTGCATATATTGGAGAAGGAGAAAATGCAAATCAGTTTAACAATAACATTTCTATTACAGCTGACAATATTCAAGAAGCAAAGGTAACAGATACTAAAACAATAAAAGAAGCAAGCATAGCATTAAAATTAAAGTATGGATCTAACGAAGAAGTTAGAACATTTAGTGGATTAGAAACTGACTTTGCAGTAGAAGTAACAAATTTATTAAATTCAGATTTAAAAAATATAAATATAAAAATGGATTTGCCAGAGGAATTAGATTGTGATGTTGATGACCAAATATTCTTATATGGAAATGATAATATAACTCTAACAAAAAATGGTGAACAAATTACTTTATTATTTAAAAAATTAGTAGCAAATGAAACTCAAAAAATTACATTAGAATTTAAAGTAAATGATATACCTTTAAATGAATTAGAAAGAGATATAACATTAAATTTAACAGGTACCGTTGAAGGTGATGAGAACACTTATATATCAAATGATTATACAAGAACAGTTTTACAGGGCAAGTCACATATATCTATAAATTTAACATCAGATAAAATTGGAAAAACTTTATCAGATGGAGAAGAAATAACATATACAGCAAACATAAAAAACGATGGATATATAGATATATATGGTGTGTCAATTAATGAAGTATTAGCAGAGGAATTAGAAGTTATAGAGGCAAAAGTAATATATGCTAATGGAGAAGAAAAAACTATTAATACTAATAACATAATGGATAATATAGTATCAACAACTGAATCATTAGATATGCAAGAAAGTATTTCTTTAATAGTAAAAGCAAAAGTTAATTTGGTAGATAGTACAAAAGATACTGTAGAAAATGAATTAACTATTATAAGTGGCATGGCAGAAACAATAGATTCAGAAAAATTAACAAACAAAATAAATAAAAATGATATTGATGATCCAGAGGATCCAACAGACCCAGAAAACCCAATAGATCCAGAAAAAACATATTCTATTTCAGGTTTAGCATGGCTAGATGAAAACAAAAATGGAATAAGAGATAATAACGAAAAAATAGTAACAGATGTAAATGTTATTCTATTAGACGAGCAAGGAAATATAGTTAAAGACGAGCAAGGAAATAATATAGAAACACAAACAACTATTACAGGAACGTATAAATTTAACAATTTAAGCAAAGGAAATTATACGGTAGTATTTGTATATGATACAGAAAAATATACAATTGCAAAATATCAAGTAGAACAAGCAACAGAAGAAACAAACTCTGATGCAATAACAAAACAAATACAAGTAGATACAGAAACCTTATTAGCAGGGGTAACAGATACAATAATAATAGATGAATCAGATATAGAAAACATAGATATAGGCTTAATGGAAAATTCAAAATTTGATTTAAGTCTAAGTAAATACATAAGCAAAGTATTATTATCAAATAGTAGTGGAACAACAACATACGAATACGAAGACACAAACTTTACAAAAGTAGAAATATCTGCAAGAAAGATAGCAGGAACCATGCTATTAGTAGAATACCAATTAGTAGTTACAAACGAGGGTGATGTAGATGCTTATGTAACTGATTTAGTAGATTACTTGCCAGAAGACTTAGAATTCAAATCAGATACTAATCCAGAGTGGTATATGGATGGAAATAGAATATTACATAACGAATCTATAGCAGAAGAATCTATAAAACCAGGAGAAAGCAAAACAGTAACTCTGGTACTAACAAGCAACTTAAAATCAGACTCAACTGGAACAATAGATAACATAGCAGAAATAGGAAAAAGCACAAACTTAGAGGGCTTAATAGAATACGACTCTGTAAGCGGAAACAACCAAACAGGAGAAGATGATATAAGCACAGCAAGCTTAATTATATCAATAGCAACAGGATCTCCAGTAATGTATATAGGAATTGTAATTGCAAGTATGCTAGTTATTGGAATAGGAATATATATAATTAATAAAAAAGTACTGAAAGTAGAAATATAGAAGGGAGGATTGATAATATGAAAAAAGAAGCTAAAATAATAACAAAAATAATTTTAATAGCAATAATTGCAATAGCGATATTATTAGTTCTACCTAAAACAGTATATGGAACTGCTACTATAACTTTTAACAGATATGGAAGTTTTACAATTGATGATTGCCCAGATAACCATTATTATAATTTAGCATACCAATTACTTAATAGCTCTACAATAGACGAATTCGATACGGAACATGAAAATAACTGGACAGTAGGGAGCGAAGTATCAGCTAGTGGTGTCGATGATTACACAAAATACAATGATGGACGCTATATTATGGGTGGAGGACAGTCTGATGGAACAAAATTTATTCCAAATGGTTTTTGCGGAAATATTGAAAAAGGTGGAGATTCAGGAACAGGTAAAATTGAATATATTTTAGATATATATCCTAACAAGGTAAATTTGCAATGGGTTGGAGGAAGCAAAGAGTTCACTCCTAATAATTCTGATATGTATGCTTTAAAGGAGTTTGCAAACGCGTTATATAAGACATATAACTCTACAAGTGTATGGGGAGAAAATTCAGCAAATTCCTTACGTGATGGGCTAGGTTATTTTAGGGTTAATGCTAATTCGATAAATAGTATAATAAGCAAATATACAGGTAAAACATTGCCAATGAGTGGTGGAAGTGATGATTATAAAATAGATTCTGAGCCTACAAATAATTATCATGCAAGAATATACTTCATTAAAGGTAATATAAGTCAGCCTAGAATAATTTTTAAAGTAGATAAAGTGACAGAAGAAAAACCTGAAATAGCATTAAATTTTCAAAAAACAGATATGAATGGTAATGCAATAAAAACTTCCGGAGCTACTCTAAAAATATGGGACGAGTCTAATGGTAATTCATCTAACCCAAATCATGCGATTATTGAAGGATTAGCTCAAATTGATGATTACTATGGATTAACTAGTGAGTCTAATGGTAATTTTGGTGAAATAAAAATAATACCAACAGTAAATGACGGAGAAGTATCAATTTACATACAAGAAACAAAAGCACCAAATAGATATGCTATAGGAAATTTAAGTAATCCAACTAAAATAACTATAAGTTATGACTCAAGTAATGGAAACATAACAGAAATTACTTATGATAAAAATAATAATTATTTTGTTAAAGGTAACACAATTAATATTATTAAAATTAAAAATATACCTGTTGGAGAATTAACAATAGAAAAGACTTTTAATGGAGAAAAACGTTCTGAACTATATGATGAAGTAAAATTTAAAATATATTCAACAATGTCACCTATAACAGTAGAGGGTAATGAGACTAAAAATGCGTCTGCATTGCAATGGATAGAAATAAGTCCAAAAAATAGCGATGGAACAATAAAAATAACGGATATTAATAGAGATACAATAATTCGTGTTAAAGAAACTCAAACAGCTCCAGGATATGTAAAAATAAATAAAACAATGGAGTATTATGTAACATTTAACAACAAAACAAAAACATGGGATGTAAAAAATAAACAAGGAACGTCAATTGCAGGTAATGTAACAATTGATAACAAAAAAAGCAAAACAAAAGAGCTACTTATTCAAAAAATTGATAAAGAAAGCGGTCAAGCTTTGCCTAATATAGAATTTGACTTGGATATAAGCTATGTAGCTATGTGCATGGTATATGATACAATTTATGTAGATGGACCTATAAGTAAATTAGGATTAGGAGTAGGCGATGGTATAGAAATATATGGTACTAATTATGAAATAAAAAGTGGCAATAATGGATTGTACATAACTTATGAAGGTAAAAATATAAATATTGTAGAAGATGGCGGAGAAGATAAACACGATGGAATAACAGAAGTAAATGGTGTAAAAACAGATGCAAATGGTGAGATTTTAGTAACAATAATAAAGCCTTATGAAATGGGAGATGCTAATTTAGATGGTATAGTTAATTCTAGTGATGCTAGACTTATCATGAGAATTTCGTTAGGATTAGAAGAAATAAATAGTAATGTTAAAAAAGTATTAGCGGATATAAATCAAGATGGATATGTTACTTCTGTAGATAAAGAAATTAGAGACATCAATGGTGATGGAAAAGTAAATACAAGTGACGCAATGTTATTGGGACAAGCAGCAAATGGGGAAGCAACTTTAAATGAATATCAAAAAATTTTAGGTGATTTAGATGAAGATGGAAAAATAACTATAGAAGATGCAGAATCATTGTTGGAAATGGTAATAGGTTTGAGTGAAGAAGATAGTTATGAGAAAATTGCTAGCTATAATTGTGAAACAGGTGAAGTTCAAAGCGAGGAAGATAGACGTCAATTTAATAAAGGAGATTATACAGATGCAGAGTATTGTTTAAGATATGCAATTGATCTCGGAAAAATAAATTACTCATTAATTACAGTAACAGCAGTAGAAAAAGATAATAAATTATATAAAACAGGAACTTTAACAGAAACTTTCTATTATTTAGAGGATAAAGTAATAAGAGAAGAAAATAGTACTAAAGAATATATTAAAAATTATGTAGAAGCATTAGCTAAGGTAACTATTCCTGTTGATAAAAATTCACAAGAATACATGGATTATAAAGAAAAATTAGATAGCTTAAAAAACAAAGTAGAAGATAGTGTAATTGCTACTATGGTAATTGAAAATGAACCTAAAGAATATAATTTAACAATTAAAAAACAAGATTCATACGGTTCAAGTTTAGGAGAGGGCTATCAATTTAATGTGACTATAGATAATAATACTTTTGATGTGACAACAGGATCTGATGGAAAAGTAACAATTAGTGGACTTACTCAAAGCCTATTTTCAGATATAGTAATTTCTGAAACTAAAGTACCAGATGGATCAACAAGTGGAAGGATTCCAGATGTTACATTAAGTAGGACAATGGATGAAAATGGTAATATTATAATTACATCTAGTGATTCTCGAGTTACAGCTAATTGGAACGGAGAAACTGGAACAATCGAGATTACAGTAAAAGACCCTATTATATTAAATTTACAGTTGCTAAAACAATCTCCTCAAGGAAATGCATTGGCAGGAGCAAAATTTGATATTAAAGTTATAGCTTTAACAGTTGAAGAATTATCTAATGAGTATCCTTATTATGACCCAAGCATAACAAACCATGATGTATTATTAGAAGGAAGTTATACAACTGATTCAAATGGAAAAATTGACTTAGGAGAGCTTGAAATAACAGAAAATAATAAAGGAACTGGCTATTTTTATATAGTAATGAAAGAAACAGAGGCTCCAGCAGGATATGTGCTCCCAAATAATACAGAAACAACATTTGCTATTGGATATATTACTGTTAATCGTATAGGGGAATGGAGAACTACACAAGAAGGTGTTAGCATAG
>CALXNI010000140.1 GCA_944389715.1 uncultured Clostridia bacterium
AAGGGATATAAATATGCAGAAGAAAATCCAGATAAATTCCATGGAGTTTCAAGTTTTAATATAGATTCAGGCGAAACTATAAAAAAAATTACTAAAGATTATTCCAAAGTATTTGGAGATAAGTTAGTAAGTTTAGCAAAAAAGGATGACAAAATTGTTGCTATAACAGCAGCAATGAAAGATGGAACAGGATTAAAAGAATTTGCAAGCAATTTTCCTAACAGGTTTTTTGACGTTGGAATTGCCGAACAACATGCAGTAGGATTAATGGCAGGTATGGCAAAAGGTCGGTTTAAAGCCGGTATTTGCTGTATATTCATCCTTTTTACAAAGAAGTTATGACCAGTTGATTCATGATATTGCAATACAAAATTTACCAGTAACTATATGTATTGATAGAGCAGGAGTTGTAGGTGCGGATGGAGAAACACACCAAGGACTTTTTGATTTATCATTTTTATCATCAATACCTAATTTTGTTATAATGGCACCTAAAAATTTCATTGAGCTAGAAAAAATGCTAGAATATGCAATTAATTTATCAAAACCTGTGGCTATAAGATATCCAAGAGGTTGCGAAGGTGAAATAAAACTTGAAAAGTGTGAGGAAATAGAATTAGGAAAGGCAGAAGTAATCAAAGAAGGAACAGATCTAACTGTTATAGCAATTGGAAAAATGGTAGAAAAAGCAGTAGAAATTGCCAATGTTTTAGAAAAAGATAATATAAATGTTGAGATAATAAATGCAAGGTTTTTAAAACCATTAGATAAAGAAACCATACTTAGATCAATAGAAAAAACAAAAAAAGCAATTACTATAGAGGATGGGATTTTAAAAGGTGGACTTCGGAAGTGCTGTTATAGAGGCAATGAATAATAGCGATTTAGAGAATATAAAAGTAAAGACTTTTGGATATGATGATTGCTTTGTAGTACATGGGCAGGTAGAAGAATTAGAGGAATTAAATGGTTTAAATGTCAAAAATATTATAAATATATTGAAGTATACATAAAAAAATGTTAAAATAATAATATATTCATTTATAGTCTTCCTTGCGAGACAACATGTATTTGCAGGAGACAAAATAATTTTAAGGAGGAATGAATATATGGAAATCAAAAATTTAAAGGAAATCAATGAAGTGTTCAAACGGCTGAACAATTTAAGGCGGTGGACAAACTTCATAACGGAAAGCAAGTATGATGAGATTTCAAAACAAGCTTTAAACTGTTGTGTTTGTTTTATACTTGCAACTGAAGCAGAGGAAAGAGGTATTGCAATTAATTGGAAAAGATTCCCCAAAATAGCAATTTACCGTGCATTCCAAAAAGCTTATGTAAATTATGATACTCCAGAACACATTCTGAAGGAAATTTGTAAACTGGAGGGTATTGATTTTGGAAAAGCTTTTGGTGATGTAACCTTTCAGACCATTTCAGAACTTACAGACAACGAGTTTGCTATGTATCTTAAAGATGGCTGTGGTACTGTAGAGGAAAAAATTTATAAGGCAGCAACTAAAGTAGCTACTCTTTTGGAACTCATAGAAATTCAAAAAAAAATAAACGGAGATTATGTCAGGGAAAGCGATAAAATAGTTAATTCTATGAGTGAATTCGAAGACATACCAGGCTTCAATGAAATAAGAGATCTTGATGGAAATTACTTTAAAGTGTTTTCTTCAATCTCAAAGTTAAGAAACCAAAACAGATGGGCAGCGTACTCATATAGTGTGGAATGTTCAGTTTTGGGGCATCTCTTTGATACTGCAGTTTTTTCATACTTTTTAGCTCTTGAAGATGGAAAAACGGAGAAAGTAGCAACAAAATGCTTTTTCATGGGAATATTTCATGATGTTCCCGAAGCTTTTACCAAAGACATTCCGTCACCTATAAAGGACAAAATTCCCGGTTTTAGAAAATTGACGGAGATATATGAACTTAAAATGATGGAAAAAAATGTGTATCCGTTTGTTTCAGAAATATGTGTAAAAGCCTTAAAAGACATTATGTTTGAGGAGAGTGATAATGCTGACTTCAAAGCACTGATGAAGGGAGCAGACTATATGTCTGCTATTTCAGAGATTTGGCGCCAACTTAAAGCTGGCACAAGAGATGAGGCGTTTATTAATGCAATAATGAGTCAGAAGGAGAAGTTTGATACAGGAGTTGCTAAGATTACCCCTAATATTAAAATGCTTTTAGGTGAAATGGTAAATTATGCAACCAGATTGAATTTATAATTTTTGATTAGGCTAAATGGTTTTCCATTTAGCCTTTCCTCATTATACTGCTAATTACATTAAATAAAATTAAAACTTGATTATATTAATAAAATAATATATAATAAGGACATTCAAAATAAAATTATAAGTAAGGGAGCAACTAAAATGAGAATATTAAAAGATTTTAACATACCAGATTTTAAGTTTCCAAAATTAAAAATGAAAAATGTAGAAAATATAGAAGAAGTAAAAGTAGACTATGAAGATATAGCAAAAAAACAAAAAGAAGAAAAAGGAAAAAGTAAATATCATGAGCAAACGCATTATAAAACAATAAAAGAAATATTTGTAAGATCAAGAGAGAAATATGGAAAAAATATATGCATATTAGAAAAATTTAATTCAAAAGAACCATTTACTGAAATTACATATAAAAAATTTACAGATGATGTTATTGCTTTAGGAACGGCACTAACAAATAAGTATAACTTAAAAGATGAAAGAATTGTTATAATTGGTGAAAATACATATAATTGGTATGTATCGTACATGGCAATGCTTTGTGGAGTAGGTATAGCAGTTCCTGTAGACAAGGAATTACCAGCAAACGAAATAGAAAATGTTATAGAGCGTTCAAAAGCCACAGCTGTCATATATTCTACAAAGAAAAAAGAAGTTATAAAAAAATTAGAAGATAATTTACCAAGAGTTAAATATTTTATTCAAATGAACTCAGATGATAAATTATCAGGAAGATCAGTAGGATTTAATACTATAATTGATGAAGGAAAAGAAATGGTTAAATCAGGAGATAATTCATTTATGCAAATTGAAATAGATCCAGAAGAATTCAAAGTATTGATATTTACATCTGGAACAACTTCTAATGCAAAAGGAGTTATGCTTTGCAATCGTAATTTAGCGGCAAATGTAAATGCAGTAAGCCCATATGTAAAATTAACTGAAGCTGATAGATTATTTTCAGTTTTACCACTTCATCATACCTATGAGTCTTCAATAGGATTCTTATTACCATTTGCTAACGGATGTTCAGTTGCAGTATGTCAGGGACTAAAATATATAGTTCCAAATTTAAAGGAAACTAAACCAACAGCAATGATTGCAGTTCCATTATTAATAGAAAATTTATATAAAAAGATAAATGCTAGCATTGAAAAAAGTGGAAAATCAGGACTTGTAAACTCTATGATACATGTAACAAATGCTTTAAAGAGTGTGGGAGTAGATATAAAGAAAAAGGTGTTTGCAGAAATATATGAAAATTTAGGTGGAAATATAAGAATATTAGTTTCTGCTGCAGCTCCTATTGATGCAAAAATAGGAAAATGGATACAAGATATAGGAATAAGTTTTTTACAAGGGTATGGATTAACAGAAACAGCTCCTATTGCTGCATTGACACCAGAATTTGAACCAAAAGTTGGGTCTGCTGGTAAAGCTGTTGTGTGTGCAGAACTTAAAATTGACAAACCAAATGAAAATGGAGAAGGAGAAGTTTTAATAAAAAGCGAAACACTAATGCTTGGATATTATGAAGATAAAGCGGCAACAGATGAAGTAATTGAATATGATGAAGAAGGAAATAGATGGTTTCATTCAGGTGATGTTGGATATTTAGATGAAGACGGATTTTTATTTATAACAGGAAGAAGTAAAAATGTAATTGTTACTCAAAATGGTAAAAATATTTATCCAGAAGAGATAGAATTAATGCTTGGTAATATACCAGAAATAAAAGAATGTATGGTATATGGAAAAGAAGTTGAAGGAGAAAAAGAACTAGTAATTTCTGCAAAAGTTATACCAAATTACGAAGAACTTGAAGAAAATTACGGAAAAGATTTAAGTGATAAACAAATTTACGATATTATATGGGAAAAAATAAAAGAAGTAAATCATAAGCTAACTTCATATAAAGCAATAAAAAATCTAGAAATAAAAAAGGATGAATTTGTAAAAACAACCACAATGAAAATAAAACGTTATGCAGAATTAAATAAAGATAAGTAATATTACAATTATATTACAAATTACTAAAATAAAATTATTTCTATTGACAGAATAATTTAAATTGTATTAAAATATTAATGAAGAAATTTATAAAATGTTGTAGTTATATTTAACATTTTATGTAGCATATACTCAGGACAAAGGAGGGGGAGTTTACGGTGCTATTTTTTCATAAGCCAGGCATAGTAAACGTAAAAATGATAATTACAGAAGAAAAAATTTTATCAAATATCGATAAAGTACAAAAAATGATTAATCCAAACAATAAAAAACAAATTATACAATTAGAAGAAGATGCATACTTTAAAGATTTAATAGATTCGATAAAAACATATTTAATAGAATATCCAAAAAAGAAAAATTTTCCATATAGTGTATATAAAGCAGCATATGGTTTAGTAGAGTTTGCTACAAATCAATTTGAAGATAATACAAAGCAAATAGAGAACCTTATTAGGCAAAGAGAAAACAATATAGCAAAAGCTGCTGAATTAAAAGATGTATTTGAAGCAGTTAAATCTAAAGACAAGGAATGGAAAACAAGAGTAAAACAAATTAGTAATGTTGTATCAGAAGATATAGTAGAAGCTTTAATTATAATAGGAAAATGTAAAACAAAAAAACCAGCAAATTACGAAGATGCTGTAAAATTGGTAAAAGCTAGAATTTCTAATTTAGAAAGTAATTTACATATAGAAATAGATATGGAAAGAATAGAAGATAGAAGCAAAGCTTTAAGTTATATTGGAATTGAAGTAGCAGAAGCATTAAAAGGTATACCAACACCAGTAGCTACAGAAGAAAAAGTAAAAGAAGAGCAAACAGTAAAAACTTCTATATTAGAACCTGTTCAAGATACATACATAGAAGAAACAAGGTTTGAAGTTAAACCTTCATTATGGCAAAGAATTAAAAATAGTAAATTAGTTAGAACAATATCATATATTACAAAAATAAAAATTAGATTAGATGTGCCAGCACTTCCAGAAGGTAGAGGAGATAAAAATTAAAAGAAATTATTTAGGACGGAAGTTATTTTCCGCCCTATTTTTTTGAAGACAGTATAAATTAATTTATGAAAAGTAGGGGAGGGCATTGTGTCCGCCCGAAATAAAAGGAGAATTAATATGAGTAAATATGATGAACAATATTTAGATTTAGTAGAAAGAATATTAACAAAAGGGTATTATGATCAGAACAGAACAGGAATAGCAACATACAAATTACCACATCAAATATTACAATTTGATTTAGAAGAAGAGTTTCCAATACTTACAACAAAGTATGTTGCATATAAAGCAGCAATAAAAGAATTGTTATGGATATTTCAAAAACAATCAAATAAAATTAGTGATTTACACGAGCAAAATGTTCACATATGGGACGAATGGGAAATGGAAGACGGAACAATAGGAACATCGTATGGCTGGGTTGTAAAGAAATTTAATCAAGTTGATAAATTAATTCATCAATTAAAAACAAATCCACAAGATAGAAGAATGGTAATAAACTTATGGCAAATACCTTATTTAGATACAGGAGCATTATACCCATGCGTATTTAACAGTTGTTGGGATGTAACAGATGGAAAATTGAATTGTATGCTTACAATAAGGTCAAATGATATACCTTTAGGACATCCATTTAATGTAACACAACATGCAGTATTTATTCATTTACTTGCACAAGTTACAAATTTAAAACCTGGATTACTTACAGTATGTATTAGTAATGCTCATATTTATGAAAATCAAGTAGAAGGCATGAAAGAACAATTATCAAGAAGAGACAAAGCATATCCTGCACCAAAACTTTGGATAAATCCAGAAATTAAAGATTTTTATGATTTTAAGCCAGAAGATATAGAACTAATAGATTACAAGCATTTAGGAAAAATAAAAATGGATGTAGCAGTTTAAAACGAGGGACATTCCTCAATCTATGAGGAATGCCTGTGAGTGAGGTTTGTCCCTCAAACCTTGTAGAAATAAGATGGCACATTAAAAAAGAAGGGAGAAAATATATATGTTATCAATTATAGTTGCAATAGCAAATAAAAACGTTATAGGAAAAGATAACAAATTGATTTGGCATTTACCAGAAGATTTAAAAAGGTTTAAAGAAATTACATCAGGGCATAAAATAATAATGGGAAGGAAAACATTTGAATCATTAGGAAGAGTTTTACCTAATAGAAAACATATTATCTTATGCAATGATATGAAAATGGACATAGAAAACGAAAATGTTGAAATCTTAGATGACATTTCAAAATTAGATAAGTACATAAATTCTGATGAAGAGTGTTTTGTAATAGGTGGAGCAACAATATATAAATTACTTATGCCATATGCAAACAAAATGTATATAACAAAAATAAATCAAGACTTCGATGGAGATGTTTGGTTTCCAGAAATTAAAGATACAGAATGGAAAGAAGTATCAAGAGAAAAAGGCTTAAAAAATGAAAAAAATCCTTATGACTATGAATATATAACATATGTAAAAAAATAATTGTTAATGTTCAGACTAAAATTTAAAAAGTAGAGTAAATGTAGGGGCGATTTTAATCGCCCGCTCTCCAAAGAAATTACTAAAACCCTCCAATCACATTCGTAGTTTCACAAATTGATGTATTTTAACAGATTTATAATATTCTGCATTTCAAATTACTAATTATAATTTTGATCTGAACATTAACCAGCAAAAATTGAAAAAATAAAAAAATTGAAAAAATGTATTGACATGTGTTAGAAAATATCTTATAATAAATTTTGCGTTGAACAATTGCTCCCTTAGCTCAGTTGGTCAGAGCAACCGGCTCATAACCGGTGGGTCCAAGGTTCGAATCCTTGAGGGAGCACCAATAAAATTTAAAACTATTCCACAAAACTCAAATATGGGTAAGGGTATAGTTTTTTGTTATATAGCTATAACTTAAATGTGTTAATTTATGTGCAAGGTAATATAATGTTTCTTTAATCTTTTAATTCATATTCAAGAGCAACATTTTCTTGAACAGCTTCAATTAACATTTCTATAATATCGCGTGGTACATCAGCGTGTTCAACTAATATTTTTGTTATATATTCTATTTGTTTTTCATTTTCTTTATATTCATCAGATTGTCGTATTTTATCAATAGATTTAAAGTACTTTTCATTAATATTGTTTTTAGAAATAGTATTAAAAAATGACATATTGATCACTCCTTTTACAAAATATGTTATTATATACCAAATCTTACCAGAAATGTTAAATAGTGTCAATATATCATTTTCAAAACAAAAAAATATTTTCAAAAAAGCTACTTCATATTTTTAATAAATAATGCTATTTTTTCTATTGTTTCACATCCGAATTTTATTTGTTCATCTGTAAATTCTAATAATGTATCTTTAGTTTTGTTTATTAATTTTATATCTTTCCCAAACAAAATATAATCTGCTGATGAATTAGTTAAATCACAAAGTACTTTTAGTTTTTCTACAGATAAACAACTGCCACCACGCTCAACAATACCCAAATATTGACCAGATATTCCAATAGCTTTGGCAAAATCTTCTTTTGTCATTTTCATACTTTCACGAATATTTTTTATTCTTTTTCCAATTTCTTCTTTCATGCAAATACCTCTTTTTATATATAATTAAAAACATTATATGTGATGAAATATTATTAAAAGTGACAAAAAGTAATACCAAAATATTATATTTTATGATACTATATATACAATTATTAATATAAAATTAGGAGTAAAAACATGAAGAACAATCCAATGAAATTATTATTGATAGAAGATGATATAAATGAATGTAATATCTATAAAGAAATAAGTAAGAATAGGAATGATGTAGAATTTGTTGCAATGACTGCATCAGATACTGAAGGCTTGAAATATGTAAAAGACTATATGCCAGAAGGTATTATACTAGATTTAGAACTAAACAAGGGAAATGGTACTGGAACTGGATTTAATTTTTTGACGGAATTAAAACAATTAAAATTAGCAGTTATGCCAAAAATTGTAGTAACAACAAATATATGTTCTGATTCAGTATATGATTTTCTCCATAAAAACGGAGTGGAATTTATATTTTATAAAAAACAGAACAATTATTCACAAAGAAATGTAATTAATACTTTGTTATTAATAAGAGAATATAAAAGCGGTATTATTCAAGAAAAGAATGAAAATGATGAAACTAGTAATAAAGATATTATATTAGATAAGATTAATAATGAATTAGATTTAATAGGAATTAGTACACACCTTCAAGGAAGAAAATATTTGAGAGATTCAATTCTTTATATTATAGAAAACGAATATTCTAAAAATAAAATTACAGTAGTTCAATATTTAGTAGGTAAATATAAAAAATCAAACAGTACTATTAGTAGAGCAATGCAAAACGCAATATTACATGCTTGGAGAATTTCTTCATTAGAAGATTTAACTACTTATTATACTGCGAAGATTAATTATGAAACTGGAGTACCAACTCCTACAGAATTTATTTATTATTATGCAGATAAAATAAGAAAACAACTTTAAGTCACTTTATGAAACAAATTGTAATTAAATGTAAAATAAATGCACTTCCATTAATCACTTATACAAACAAGTATAAGTGATATTTTTTTATCATAAAAAACTTCAATGGAGGTGAAAATTATGAGCTTTTGGGAATGGTTAGCATATTGGTTCGGACTATAAAATATATTCTAGTTTTATTTTTTGTTAATGTTCAGGCTAAAATTTAAAAAGTAGAGTAAATGTAGGGGCGAATTGCATTCGCCCGTTCTCCAAAGAAATTACTAAAATATGAATTATAATCTGTTAAAAACATAAATTTATTCAGCTCCTCGGCTCAATACGT
>CALXNI010000141.1 GCA_944389715.1 uncultured Clostridia bacterium
TAAGATATCCCACAACGTTAAGTTGGTAAGATACCAGGAAGACTAACTGGTTGATAGGTTGGAGGTGTAAGTGCAGCAATGCATTCAGCTGACCAATACTAATATATCGAGGGCTTAACCAAAAAATAGGGAAAAGAGGAAGACCCTAAAAGTAGGGGTCGACGTCCTCGGCGACCCGTAAAAAGTTAAGTAATTAGTTTAATCGAATTACCCACTTTATCTATATATTTTTCAGTGTGCTGAAATAGAGATTAGAAGACTAAAAATTCTAAATAAATGTAAAAAAGCACTTGAAAAAGAAAATAGAGTATAGTATAATATCAAACGTGATAGGAAACACTATCAAAAAAGTATGTTAACAATTTTCTGGTGATAATAACGGCAAGGAACCACCTGTACCCATCCCGAACACAGAAGTTAAGCTTGCCAGTGCCGAAAATACTTGCGGGTTACCCTGCTGGAAAGATAGGTCATTGCCAGATTTATATATTCCCCAATAGCTCAGTTGGTAGAGCGCTCGGCTGTTGAATGTTAGCAGCTCTATAGAGAAATCTATAGATGAGAAGGTGGCTAAGTCGGTGAAACTCGTAAATAACGAAAGTTATACGACAATACCGAGCAAGGCGAAAGCTATGTGTAGAGACTTTACACCACCTACCTAAATCGAAAGATATGGTAAAGATAAAGTCCAGACTACAAATTACATTTATGTAATGTTAATGAAAGTTAATGTAGTAAAGTAACCGATAGGTCGTTGGTTCGAGTCCAACTTGGGGAGCCAATAAGAATAACAGATTTGTGATAACACTTATCTGTTATTTTTTAATTTTAGAAACAAACACTTGTTTTTAAATGCAAAGTGATATATAATACTTATGGTGATGAAATGATAAAGGTTTGTAAGATATGTGAAAATGAATTTGACACTGATAATTATTCAAGAATATATTGCTATGAATGTAGTGGAGAATCTACAAGAAGAGATAAAGAAGCAAGAAAACATCAAAAAACTATTTTAAGAAGAAGTATGAAATTACAGGCAATAAAATTGTTGGGAGGAAAATGTAGTTTATGTGGTTATAGCAAATGCGTTGATGCACTGGAGTTCCATCACAAAGATCCTATGGAAAAAGATTTTAAGTTAGGATCAGGAAATACAATGTCATGGGATGAATATAGACATGAGGCTTTAAAATGTATATTGGTCTGTTCAAATTGTCATAAAGAGATACATAGTAAGATAGGATATAAAATATAGACATAAAATTGAATTTATTATATAATACTAAAATAAAAAATTAGAAGAGAAAGAATTTAGAAAAATATATAAAAATGGAGTATTTATGAGAAACTTAAGTTATATATTAAAAAATAGAACAATAGACTATAATAAATTATTAAAATATGGATTTATAAAGGAAAATGAAAAATATATTTATAGAACATATATATATGATAATCAGTTCGAAGTAAATATAATAATTTCAGATACAGAAAAATATTCGAAACTAATAGATACAGAAAATAAAATTGAATTTGCTCTTGTAGATGTTGAAGATGCAGAAGGACAGTTTATAGGAAATCTAAGACAAGAATATGAAGAAATAATAGGAAATATAATTAAAAAATGCACAAAAAAAGAAGTGTTTAAGAGTAATCAATCACAAGAAATTATAAAATACATAAAACAAAAATATAATGATGAATTAGAATTTTTATGGAAAAAATTTGATGATAATGCTATATGTAGAAATAAACAAAATAATAAATGGTATGCAGTCTTTTTAAAAATATCTGAAAATAAATTAGGGCTTGAATCTGATAATCAGATTGAAATAATTGATTTAAGATACGAAAAAGACAAAATTGGAAATATATTAGATAATAAAAAAGTTTTTCCAGGGTATCATATGAACAAAAAAAGCTGGATAACCATGAAACTAGATAATTCTCTGGCTACAAGTGCAATATACGATTTAATAGATAATAGTTATAAATTATCAATAGGAAATAAGTGCGGGTTTACAGGGGATAATTTGTCTCAAAAAGTATATGATTATTTAACAATAATACCAAAAGGGAAAGTAGTTACATATAAACAGGTTGCAGAATATTTAGGAAATAAAGGGCTAGCAAGAGTTATAGGAAATATACTCCATAAAAATCCAGATGGAGATAAATATCCTTGTTATAAAGTTTTAAATAGCAAAGGAGAACTTGCAGAAGCATTTGTATTTGGAGGAAAAGAAATTCAAAAGGAAAGATTAGAAAATGAAGGAATTAAAGTGATTAATAATAAAGTAGATTTAAATATTTATCAATGGAAGCAAAATAAATAATGGAGTGGTATCGAAGTGGTCATAACGAAGCTGTCTCGAAAACAGTTAGCCATTAAATTGGCACGTGGGTTCGAATCCCACCCACTCCGCCAAAATTTATTTTTTGATATTAAATGTGGTTATTTCACTACAATATGGAGTTATATCATGCTGTTGGAAAATTACTTTTAAAGTAAAATTAAAAAACGCGTATTGAAAATTGAATAATTAAGTATTATAATAAAAAACCTGTGCGTTAAAAGTAATTAATTAAAACTATAACCTTACAAAACAAATGAAAAAAATAATAATAGCTTTTTCTATACTAGACTTAAAGGAGGGGGATAATGACTACAGAAGAAGCTTTTCAAATATTAAATGAAGCAGTAATAACAGAGCCAAGTATAAAAAGTTATAATTATATAAGTGCAGATGATATAAATGAAGCAATACAACAACTTATGTTAGAATTAGAAAGAAAAGAAGCTACAATAAATAGTTTAAAAAAAACAAGAAATATAAAAAGAGTTTATGTTAAAAATAGTGCATCTTTTGCTTTTGCAAATATAAATTATGTAAAAAATAGAAAATGATATTATAAAGGTTATTAGAATACTTTTGATAGCACATTGATGTTATTTCCTTAAGGTTGGTAAAACCAACTTTAGGTAAATATCATAAAAACTTGCAATTTGTAAAAATATGTAGTAATATCTGTTTAGAACAAAAGACACTAATAAATATAGTGTCTTTTAATATGTAATTTAGGGGGAGAAAAATGGAAGAAAAAAGCGATCTAATATTAGACGTTAATGAAAAGCCAAGTATAGGAAAATGGATAATACTTGCAATTCAACATGTTTTTGCTATGTTTGGAGCAACAATATTAGTTCCAATATTAGTAAATGCTGGAGCAGGAGAAGAAGTACTTACAATACCAGTTGCACTTGTGTCATCAGGAATAGGTACATTAATCTACATATTATGTACAAAAGGAAAATCACCTGTATATTTAGGAAGCTCTTTTGCATTCATTGCACCACTTATAGCTGCATATTTAAAAGGTGGAATATCTGGTGCAATGACAGGAATTATGGTAGTTGGTTTAATTTATGTTTTGTTTGCAATTATAATTAAATTAATAGGAAAGAATTGGATTAATAAATTATTACCACCTGTAGTAATAGGACCAATGATTATGATAATAGGACTTCGGACTTGCACCATCTGCAATAGAACAAATTGGACTTGTATCAGGTGCGACTTTAGAATGGCAACCAATAGTAGTTGCGTTAGTGGCATTTTTAGTCACTGCAATTGTTGCAGTTGCAGCAAAAGGTTTTTTAAAAGTAATACCTTTTTTGATAGGAATAGTAGCAGGATATTTGACTGGTATAGCAGTTGGTATAGTTGATTTTACACCAATTGCAGAGGCTGCAGTGATTGGAATGCCGAACTTTGTTATACCTTTTATACACTACACACCTAATTTTTCTGCAATACTTACAATAGCACCAATAGCCTTAGTTACAATAGCAGAACATATTGGTGACCACACAGCATTAAGTGCAATTATGAATAGAGATTTATTAAAAGATCCAGGACTTGATAGAACTTTGTTAGGAGATGGAATTGCAACTTTTGTTGCAGGTGCAATTGGAGGACCTGCAAACACAACTTATGGAGAAAACACTTCTGTAGTTGGAATGACAAAAGTTGCATCAGTTTGGGTAATAGGACTTGCTGCAATTATTGCAATTGTATTAGGATTTTTTAGCAAATTTACTGCACTTGTATCTACAATACCAAATGCAGTTTTAGGAGGGGTTTCACTTCTTCTATACGGATTTATAGCAGTAAATGGATTAAAAGTATTAATACAAAACCAAGTTAATTTTAATAATACAAAAAATGTTATAGTTGCATCTGCAATGCTTGTTTTAGGATTAGGAGGAGCAGCAATTTCAATAGTAAATGGAGATTTATCGGTAACAATTTCTGGAATGAGTTTAGCTGCAATAGTAGGTATAATTTTAAATCTTTGCTTGCCAACTGAAAAAGAAGAGGAGAAAGTAGTGGTAAATGTTCTTAATGAACAGGAAACAAAAAAGACAAAAAAAGTAAACAAAGAAATAGAAAGCACTAAAATAACAAATAAAAATAAAAAAGAAACTATAAAAGAAGAATTAAAATCTGAAAAAGTAGTGGAGACAAAAAAACAACCAGCAAAGAAAAAAACTACTTCTAATAAAGTTAAAGAGGAAAATAAACCTAAAAAAACAGCAGCAAACAAGACTTCAGAAAGTAAAACAACAACAACCAAAAAGAAAACCTCTACTCAGAAAAATAGTACATCAAATACTAAAACAACAAATAAAAAGAAAGAAAACAAAAAGGAAGAAGCAAATGTATAATAATAACTTCAAAAGAAATCTTGCTTTAACAAGGTTTCTTTTTTGCAATTTATTTTATAATATTTATATAAAATGCAACCTTTTTGATTTTTTTATGGTATTATTTATATAAGGTGATATAAATGGAATATACAAATAAAAATGAATATTTAGAAAAAATGATAGCTAAATATTCAAATATGATATATAGACTTGCTTTAATAAGAACAAAAACAATAGAAAATAGCGAAGATGTTTATCAAGAAGTATTTTTACGTTTAGCAAAAAAAATGCCAGATTTTAAAAATGAGGAACATGAAAAAGCTTGGTTAATTAGAGTTACAATAAATTGTAGCAAAAATCTAGTAAATTCTAAATTTTTAAAAAATACTACTGAACTAACTGAAGAAATACCATTCGAAACAAAAGAAAGACATGAAATATATTATTCAGTGCAAAAATTGCCACTAAAATATAAAACAATAATCCATTTATATTATTATGAAAATTATAAAATAAGTGAAATAAGCAAGATACTAAAAATGAAGGAAAGTACAGTAAAATCTTATTTATTTCGTGCAAGAGAAAAATTAAAATTAGAAGGAGAGTAATACCATGAAAAAACAAGATTATATAGATGCAATGAACGAAGTAAAAGTAGATGATAAATTAAAAAACAAAACATTTGAAATAGTAAAAGAAAAAAAACGTAATACGAAAAGAATATATGCATTTGCAACTGCAATGGTAGTATTTGTAATAGCAATATCAATAGCAGTTCCATTAAACAATAATAAAAACAGGGTAACCCCAATAGAAGTAGTTGAGGAAAATAATGGCTTACCTAAAATAGAAAATTTTGAAAACTTATATAATATAATGTTAGAAAATAGTTCTGAATATTACGAAATAAATGATTCTTTAGTTATGGAAAGCACTTCTATAACTGCAGCTAGTGGTGTTACACAAAATGAAACGGAAAGTAGCATGGACAGTACAGAGGAAAAAACAGATTATTCTACTACAAATGTGCAGGTTGAAGGTGTAGATGAAGCAGATATAGTAAAAACAGATGGAAAATATATTTATTATGTAACATCTAATAAAGTAATAATTGCTAATGTAGAGGATGAAAATAATTTAGAGTTAAGTTCAGAAATAGACTACCAAGATGAAGAGTTTTATCCAAACGAAATATTTATAGCAGAAAATAAATTAATTGTAATAGGAAATAGTAGAAATAATTATAATACATTAGCATTAGATATAGCATATACAGGCAGTGTAAAAGAAGAAACTATAGCAAAAGTATATAAAATTGAAAACAAAAGTAATCCAGAATTAGAAAGGGAAATAAAAATAGAAGGAAATTATTTAACCTCAAGAATGATAGGAGATAATATATATTTTATAGCAAATAAGTATTTATATTCATATTTGTTTAGAGAAAGTGAAATTGAAGAAATGGATGAAGAAGAGTTTAAACCTAAATATACAGATACAGCAGTAAGCAGTACCGAACAATGCATAGCATACCCAGATATATATTATTTTCCAGATAGCGAAGACACATCATATTTAAATATTGCAGGATTTAATATAAATAATAATGAGCCAGCAAATATAGATAGTTATCTTGGAGCAGGAAATAAAATATACTCGTCACAAAACAATTTGTATATTACAAAAGTAAAATATGAATATAAAGATTCAACAATGTATGGATATTATAATAATTATGATGTAAACACATATATATATAAATTTAAACTAGAAGATTCTAAAGCAACATATGTAAATGTGGGAAGCGTACCAGGTGAAGTGTTAAATCAATTCTCTATGGATGAAAAAGATGGTTATTTTAGAATAGCAACAACAGATAGAGATAATTGGAATAGTGAAACTAACAAAAACAATCTATATGTTTTAAATGAAGATTTACAAATTATAGGAAAAGTAGAAAATTTAGCAAAAGGTGAAAAAATATATTCAGTTAGATTTATGGGGAATAGAGCATATATGGTAACATTTGTAGAAACTGATCCACTTTTTGTAATAGACTTATCAGATCCAACAAATCCAATCGTATTAGGAGAACTAAAAATACCAGGATATAGTAATTATTTACATCCATATGATGAAAATCATATAATTGGATTTGGAGAGAACACCAAGGTTAATAAAAATGGCGGAGTAGTAACAGATGGAATGAAAATGGCATTGTTTGATGTAACTGATCCAAACAATCCAACAGAAATGTTTTCAGTAAATATAGGAGAAAGCGGAACCTATTCAGAACTGTTGTATAATCATAAAGCATTACTATTTTCAAAAGAAAAAAATATAATAGCATTTCCTATATCAATATCTGAAGAAGAAGGAGAATATAGTACTAAATTAAAATTTCAAGGAGCAATAGTATATGGATTAGATTTAGAAAATGGATTTACCCAAAAAGGAACAATTGCACATATGCAAATAAAGGATGGATATAAAGATTATGATTATACCAAAAGGGTAGAAAGAATAATATATATAAATAATAATCTTTATACTCTATCACCAGGATTAATAAAAGCAACTGATATGAACACTATGGAAGAAAAGAGCTCTTTAGAAATACAAACAAATGAATAATAAATAAAGGTCCGCCCTTACAACATTTGTAATTATTTTGTTGTAGAGGCGGATTTTATCTTTGATATTAATTAATAAATTGAAACAAAAAATCTAATTCAAAAAAATCCTCAAAACCCC
The DNA here is from genome assembly GCA_944389715.1 of uncultured Clostridia bacterium. Lineage (GTDB taxonomy): Bacteria > Bacillota > Clostridia > TANB77 > CAG-508 > CAG-452. Next base: position 7,469 of record CALXNI010000141.1, read on the forward strand.
TTTAAAAATGAAACAAAAAGAGATATAATATTGCAAATGTTTATTAATAAAGGAAGTATTTATGAATAAAAAA
>CALXNI010000142.1 GCA_944389715.1 uncultured Clostridia bacterium
ATGATGTTGCAGGTGGTGGAACGTGATATAAACAAGAACTTGTTTTAGGCTCTACTAATTTAGCAAAATTAACAGAAGATGAGATAGCAATAGCTACTAATAAAGGATGGGTGATTAGCTAATGCAAATAATAAAAGAAGGCAAATTAAATAAATTAATAGCTGATACAAATTATTTATTAAAAACAAAAGAAGATAACTACAAAGAAGCTTATATTGATGAAGAAGGTAATCAAGTAGAAGAATATCTGCCTTATGGGTTTGAATATGCTTACTTGCCTGACTCTATTACGCTAGAAATGGCTCAAAGTATGTATGATGAATTATTAGCAAGTGAATATCCATGGAAACCAGCAACAGAAGAAGATTATATTAATGCACTTGCAAAGTTAGGAGTTGAATAACATGACTAAAGAAGAATTGGAAACAAAAACAAATAATGTTATAAATGAAACAAGAGATGCTTTGCAAACAATGTATGACGCTTTAAATCATGGGCAGCAAAAGCAAATAGTTAAAAATGAAGAAGTAAAAGCATTATTTGATAGATATGGAGTGTCATATACAAAATAGTCAATTTGACTATTTTTTCTTTTTGTTATAAAATTTATAAAGGGGAGGATAAAGAAAATGAATATATTAATGAACATTATAGTATTAATATTTGAAGTATTATATTATAGTATGTTTATGTATTATGCTAAAAAAGAAGGCAAATTTTGGAGATATATTTTATTATTTAGTCTAATAACAATATTTTTTGTGTTTGTTGGAACTAGTAATTTAATATCGTATATTATTTTAATTTTAATGATATTATATGGTTTAAAATATATAGTAAAAATTAAAATTTCTTTATATGATATGTTTATAATATTTTTAATGTTAGCCTTTAAAATGTTTTTAGAAGGTGTTGTTTATATGGGAATATATTGTTTCTATAAAAATAACTTTTTGCTTACTATGATTGCTACTTTAATTAAAAATGGAATTGTATTATTATATAAAAATAAGTTTAATATAATTTATAATAAGTTAAAAATAAAATGGGACAATAATAATTTTTATATTAGATACACTTTTATTGTTTTTATGTTTTTGTTTGTGATATTTAGTGTAATCTTCTTATTAATAAAGTGAGAGGAGGTGTAAATATGGGTTGGCCAGGCAAATTTTTTTGGGGCAAAAAGAAAACTAGATAGTTAGGGGAACGAAAAATGGATAGATTAAGTTATGGACAATATGGTTTATTAGTAATATTAAGTGCATTAATAATGGCTTACTTTTTTGAACTAATACCAGAATATATTATCTTAACTATAATCTATCTTTTTTCACGTTCTAAATTTGAAGAGCCTATCCATGCTTATGGCTTAAATATATGTTATGTATGTACTATGACTTTTTATGCTTTAGTATTTGTAACAATGAAATTATGTAACATGATGATTGGCGAAAGTTTTACATTTTTAATACTAATTTGTCTAGTTTTATTATCTACATTTGCTACAAGCACACTTCCTAATAAAAAAGAAAGTTCAGGCAAATTATTCTTTGGTAGAAAAAGTGAAAATGGTAGATATGCAGATTTATTTAGATTAATTAAGTTTGATCCTACAAATAAAGAAATATGTAAATATGAAGATAGACTAAAAGAAACTGATATGTTTACATATTATATATTTAAGTACATATTTAGAGATGGCTTAACTTGGGATGAAACTATGGATAAGCTAGATATTAGCGATAGAAAAGACTTAGACAAAGAAATATATGCTATATATCGTACATTACAATATGTATGTGATTTAAAAAGGCTCGATTGAGTCTTTTTTTAGTGCCACTTATTTTTAAATAAAAAAGTGAAATAATTATATTAGAAAAGGAGATGAATATTATGTCTACAGAGTTCCTGAATAAGAAAGACATAGACATCTCCTTTTTTTTAAATTAACTATACAAAATAAAATTTGAACTTGAAAATGTAATTATTAATTTAGAAGAAATTAAAAAGGAAAGTGAAAAATAATGTACGGAGCATTTAATCCAAATTTTAATCAACAATATCAAGATTGCAAAATTCTCTGCCCCCTCCAAATTGACTTATATTTTTGTAAATGATATAATTAATAGTGTCTAGCATACCCCCTTTTACTTTTAAATTAAATTTATTTTTTCTTTATCTATGGTGCTAGACACTAATCACACCAACTCCAATAACTTAGCCCTTTTGGGCTATTTTTGTTTATATGATATAATATTAAAAGGAGGGATTGTATATGAGTAATAAAGCATATGACGTGCTAAAATTTATTGCACAAATTGTATTACCTGCACTTGCAACATTTTATGTTACATTATCAAGCCTTTGGGGACTTCCTTATGCAGAACAAATAAGTGGAACTATTATGGCAGTAGATACATTAATGGGTGCGGTATTAATGATTTCAAGCAACAAATATAATAAAAAGGAGAAATAATAATGGGAAAATATGTATTAGATAGTGAATGGGGAACTAAATACCCTAACTTTAAAAAAGCAGAGTTTAAATGTCCATGTGGCAAGTGCAATGGCTACGGAAATGGTATTGCTACTACTCTAGTAGAAACGTTGCAAAAACTACGTAATAAGTATGGAAAATTACAAATTACATCAGGATATAGATGCCCTGCACATAACAAAGCTGTTGGCGGATCTACTAATTCAAAACATACAAAAGGACAAGCAGCAGATTTTTATCTTGATGGATTTAATAACCAAAGCAATAGAGTAAATATGGTAAATGAACTTAAAAAGACTAAATATTATAATTACTCTTATACTAATGTTAATGGTAATCATCCAAACATGGGAAATGTAGTACATTTAGATACTAAATTAGAAGATACAGATGATGCTTATAAAACATTTGTTAGAAACTTACAAGAGGCTATTGGTGCAAATGTAGATGGCATAGCAGGATCAGAAACAGTATCTAGAGCTCCAACAAGATCTACAAGTACAGGATGGAATCATAAAGCTGTAAGACCACTTCAAGTCTACTTAAAAAGTTTAGGTTATGACCTAGGAAAATGTGGTGTAGATGGTAAATTTGGCAAAGATATGAAGGCTTGCATTAAAAAATATCAAAAAGATCAAGGCTTATCTATTGTAGACGGTGTAGTTACAGCAAAAATGTACACATGTAAAAAGTTGCTTAAATTATATTAATGTGTTATAATCAATTTGGAATTAAAATTATATGTTATAATTAAATTGGATTGAGGGAAAACATTTAAACTAGATGTTTCTCTTTTTTTAATAATAAATGTTGACACAGTACACAAATAATGCTATAATTTATACAGGAGGAATAAATATGAACGATAAAGAATATATTGAATATTTAGAGAGCTTAGTATTTGCTCAAGAAGAAGTATTAACTAGAATAGATAAAATGCTAGGCAATAGAGTTGATTTCGAAAAATGTTCTAAATGTGGTAATTGGCGACCAATATATGAATTTGGCGAAGATGATGTTTGCGAAAATTGCTCTAATAAAAAATAGGTCTAATTTTAATTTTAAGACACTTTTGATTAAAAAGGTATAATTATATCAAAAACATAAAAACGTTTGTTAGAATTAAAACTAGAAAGGAAAAAATGGTATTTAATGATTAAAAAGAAATATTTTATAGAAAAAGACAAGATTTTAGGTTTATGGATAGTTTGGAAAAAAGAAAAAAATTTAAATATACAAGTTTATAAAGCACATACTAAAAAACA
>CALXNI010000143.1 GCA_944389715.1 uncultured Clostridia bacterium
TTTCAAAAAAATAGTTATAGTTTATGATCATTTTATTAAATGGCAAGATGATAATGGAATAATATATATGAGTATATATGACTTTTTATTAAACGAGAATAGCCTTAAAGAAGCATAAAAATTAAGATTGATATTATTAATCTATAAAATCTATCAGTCTCAAAAAAACTCCCATATGGGAGTATAAATCAATGGAGCTTCTAGGCAGAATCGAACTGCCGACCTACGGGTTACGAATCCGTTGCTCTACCAACTGAGCTATAGAAGCATATATAATAATTTAGGCGAACAATTCTGTGTACATAATTTAATAAAAATCACAGTTAATATAAGTTCGCCTGATATAATTAACTTTAATTTGTAGTTTTAAAATTTACTAAAAATGCTTTCCACTTTTTACATTATTTTCGTTATCAGCTTTTTTCTCTTGTTTTTCTAAAGTTTCTGCATTGTTTTTTTGATAAATTTCTTCAGTTATATTTTTATTGATATTTATTTCATTTACTTTCTTTACTTTCTTTACTTTCTTTACTTTTGCAATTACATCTTTATATCTATTATAATCTACAATAATGTAAATTGATAGACCAAACAATGCTACTATGCAAATACTTAATGCTCCAACTATTGTTTGTTCTTGATTATTGTTATACCATGAAGATACTCCTCCAAAAATGCCCTTAAACCAATTAGAGATTTTTGCTAAAATCGTTGGTTCTTCATTTTTATTAACTTTTATAGTATAAATTATTGTTTCTTCTTCTGCTGACAACTCTTCTTCATTTTCTTCTGTTGTTTCTTCTTGTTCTTGTGCAGGCAATTTTACTGTTATTGTTATAATATTTTCTCCTGTTTGCAAATTATCTGCTCCTTGCACCTCAATTGTTGCACCTTCTATGTTCGCAATAGCTTCTATATTTAGTTTTTCTACCCAATATTCTATATTGTCTAAAGTATATTCTTGTATTTCATTACTAAAAGCTGGATTTAAAGGTATTTCTATTTGCTCTCCGTTTTCATTTTCATACTTAATAATTAATGATTGCAAAGATAGTTTTGCTCTTTCCCTTGTTACATTTATTGTGTATTTATCAGTTGTACCATCTTCTGCTGTAACTGTTATTGTTACTGGATTTTCTCCTTCTTTTAAGTCTTCGTTTCCTTCTACTTTAACAGTCGCTTTATTATCTGTTGGTGTTGCTTTAACATTTATTTTAGTAATTTCATTTGGAACTGTTAAAGTATATTCTTTCACATCATTATCAAATTCTGGAGAAATTGTTCCTTCTTCAACTGTTAATTCACTTAATGTAGTGTCTGACGATTTTTTAGGTTTTATAGTAGTTGTGTTATTAGATGAACTCCCACTATTTGAATTGGCTTTTACAATTTTTACCGTTTTTGATGCAGATTTATTTGATTCTTCTTCTGTTGTATAGTCAGCAATTGATCCAGATGCACGTATTGTTACACTTCCTGAGCTACCAGCAGTACATGTAAAAGAATAAGAACTATTATCTAGAAAACCTGTTTTGCTACCTGATCCATTGCTTACTGTTGTAACTACTTTTCCTGCTCCACCATTTACTGTAACAGTAACTGTAAAGGTTCCTCCTGGTGATACACTTGATTTTGATGTACTAACACTTAAACTTGCAGCATTTGATTTTATCTCTAAAATGAATAAAAATCCTACAGTTAATAATAATATATATAATATTTTATTTAAAAAATTTTTTTTCATTAATTTCCTCCATATATTTTTATTTTTTAACTTTAATTATAAACTTATACTCGATGACCCCATAATTTGATTTCTAACTTTTACATAGTCTGTTGCACTTATTTTTCCATCTCTATTTACATCTGCTGCCTTTTTGTTAACTTCAGATAGTGTGTTTGTTCCCATTATCCTATTTCTAATTTTTACATAATCTGTTGCACTTATTTTTCCATCTCCGCTTACATCTCCTAGCATAACTAGTTTGTATGTTTTTCCATTTAATTTTATTTTTGAATTTGTTCCAAAATAAGAACTTGAATTTGTTGCTCCATCAATTGCAGTAACTTTAGTGTTTGGTGCAATTATTATAAATTCTCCTTCTAAATCATATTTTTTTTGTTCCCCTATTACTATTAAATAAGTTTTAGAGCCATCTTTTGCTTCTCTTGCCATATATCCTGTTCCATTTGGCGTATAAACTTGATCCCAATAATAGCCATCACTTGACTTGGCAGTTGCTCTTTTTGTTATTACAACTTGTTCTCCCTCGTTTACATATGCAATTGTAGTTCCTGCTGGTGAAGACCTTAATGCTAATCCTCCGTTTGCATTTATGTATGCTAGTTCACCACTAACTGATGATGTAGATGGACTTTTAACAGCTGATGATGGCATATTTTTATATAATGGAATTTCAAATGTAAATGAACTTTCTAGTAGCCCAGAATCCTTATAATATCCCTTTAGAGTTTGTCCTATACTCTGTGCATCTAATAAATTTTGTGCATATTGATTTTGATAATAAGATTCACATACTACATTAAATTTTTGGTAATATAACGTATCTTGTCCTCTGTTTATATAAGATTTTATTGTCCCTATACCACCTATTATAGATTTTTTAGCACTATTCCATCCTTGACTTTTTGCGTATTTTAGTCCATTACGTATTACCTCTTCTTCAGTTTCTCCCGAAGCTTTTACATTAAATAAATTATAGTATCCTACATATTCACCTTTATATCCATTACCTGCACACATTACTGAGCCATTACTTCCTTGCTCTTGTAATATCTTTCCTATAATATAAAATGGATTTATATTAAGTTCTTTTGCTGCATCATATATTGCACTTACTATTTCATCATTATCTAAATAAGATATTTTACTAGCCATTGTATTTACTTGTGATTTTGTTACATTAGCATCGTTAGACAATAATAAATATTGAAATATATTTGCATCATTTAGAGAATTTCTTGGATCCATAATATATTCTATTGCTCCTCTTGAAGCACAATACCAGTTACCGCTATCTTTTTCTTTTCCACATATTGAACAAATCCATTCTGATGTACTGCTACTTGGTACTAAATTTTTTCTTCCTCTTGGTTCATGAGCTTGATATTCGCTGTTTATTACTGTCTCCCAATCTAATCCTGTTTCATATAATTTAAATGTCCAATTTGGATGGGCTTTTGCAAGTGTTTGCAAAAGGGATTGATATCCCGGATATGTAGTGTTAAAATTGGATGGCAAGTCATTTGAATCTTTACTGTATGTATATGTTGTTGCATTAGAATTATATTCCGTTATAGGTAAAAAGCTAACAAATATATATAACATAATAAAAAGAATTAAAATACATAGAATTTGTTTATTTAATTTGTTTAAAATATAACTCTGCATTTTATCTCCTCTTTCGTGTTTTTTATTTAAATTTTTTCACAAATAAAGTATATCTCAACTAAAAATACAAGTCAAGGTAAATGGTTGATAATTTTTGTATTTTTTTGACATATTGTTAATGTTCAGACTAAAATTATAATTCATATTTTAGTAATTTCTTTGGAGAACGGGCGATTAAAATCGCCCCTACAACGTTTGCAATTAATTTCGTATGTTTTCCGGACGGCAATTTGCCGTCCCTACATTTTTAAATTTTAATCTCCAACCTCTAACCTCTAATCTCTAAACAACAAACAATTTGTTTTATGATAATTTTGCTAAATAAAAGAGCTAGAAATTCTAGCCCTTTATTTTATAAGTACTTTTTAGTTACAGCAGCATCCTCTACCGCAACCACAACCGCAATTTGTGAATAATAATAAGAATATTATTATGAAGAATAATATTGAACAGTCATCTCCACATCCTCCAAATAATCCATTGTTGCATCCACATCCACAATTTCTGTCTTCTGGCATATTGTTTACCTCCTTATATATGTTGTTATACAATATCGTATGTATAAAAATAAATTTGTGTTACATGTTTTATAAAACAATTTTTTAATTTTTTTATTAATTTGTATTATTATATAATTAAGTTATTATATTGTTGACAATCTAATTTTAAATTAGTTATAATATAATTAGTAACATAATGAGTTGCTAATTATATTATTGGAGGTAAAACTAATGAAAAAGCAAAATTTAATGCCTGAATCTTTTTATCAAATTGACACATCAATGTCTATTGATAAGCTTAAGCGGGCAGAGCTTTCTGGTGAGTTTGTAACAGGTAAAGTAATTTATTGGGATTCCATTGACAATTTCCTTCTTATCGATTTGGGAAATAATTTTACTGGAATAATTCCTTTACATGAATTTACACTGTATAATGAAAAATCAGTATATTATCTTATCGGAAAGGAAATTAATGCTTATGTAAAAAGCACCGGTAATGTCATCCTGTTATCCAGAAGAGAAACTATGATTGACTCATTTAATCAAATTTGTGAAGGAGATGAACTTTGCTGTTTTATAACAAACGTCTCAAAACGTATGATGTTTCTTGATGCAGGAAATGGGATGAACGGTATAATTCAATTAAAAGATCTTACAGTTTCAAGAATAACAAATCCCAATATTTTAGGATTTTACAAAAACCAGGTAATTAATGCAAGAGTAAGAGAGATTGATTATGATAAGTATAAAATAATACTTAATTACAAAGATATGTTTGAAAATCTTGCATATGTCCTTCAGCCTGGAGAGGTTGTAGAAGTAATAGTTCTTGCCCCTGTCAACAACTTAGAAGATGGTTATTTTGCATATATTAACCCAAATACTCCAGCAATTATAGATGTTCCTTATGGAATTAAAATTGCTTATGGATCAAGGGTTCTTGGAATTGTAAAAAATCCTAATTTGAAGCATCCGGAAAGATTAAAATTAAATTTTGTCTCTTTTGTTGATTAAATTTAATTTAATTCTCCAAAACTAAAGGGAGCCCTTTTTTAAGGCTCCCCTTTCATTTTACATTATATTGTTTAAATTTTTAATTATTACTCTCCATAATAAGCTTTTCTGTATATTTCTTTTATTTCCTCTACTAGTGGATAACGTGGATTTGCTCCTGTACATTGATCATCATGTGCATGTTCTGAAAGTTCATCTAATTTTGCCATAAATACTTCTTCTTCCACTCCACAGTCCTTAACTGACATTGGCATATTTAAATCTTTCATAAGATTTCTTATTGCTTCAATTAGTTTATCTACACTTTCTTCATCTGTGTTTCCACCTAGTCCTACAAATCTTGCGGCTTTTGCATATTTTTTATCTGCTATAAATTCTTCGTATTTTGGGAATGTTGCAAATTTTGTAGGTTTTTGACTATTATATTTTATTACATATGGAAGTAATATTGCATTAGCTCTACCGTGTGGAATATGGTATTCTCCTCCTAATTTATGTGCCATACTATGATTTAATCCTAAGAAAGCATTTGTAAATGCCATACCTGCAATACAACTTGCATTATGCATTTTTTCTCTTGCAACAACATCCTCGGCACCATTATCATATGCTCTTTTTAAATAGTTAAATACTAAATCTATTGCTTGAAGAGCTAAACCGTCTGTATAATCGCTTGCCATATTTGATACATATGCCTCTAATGCATGTGTTAATACGTCTAATCCTGTATCTGCTGTTGCACTTTTTGGAAGACTTAAAACAAATTGTGGATCTATTATTGCAACATCTGGTCTTAATGCATAATCTGTTAAAGGATATTTAATATTTCCATTCTTTTTATCTGTTATAACTGCAAATGCAGTTACTTCACTACCTGTTCCTGAAGTTGTTGGTATTGCAACAAATTTTGCTTTTTCTCCTAAATTAGGAAATTTTACTACTCTTTTTCTTATATCCATAAATTTTTGTTTTAATCCATCAAATGTAGCATCTGGATGTTCATAAAATAGCCACATTCCTTTTGCAGCATCTATTGCAGAACCTCCACCTATCGCAATTATTACATCAGGGTTAAAATTATTCATTTCTTGAACTCCACGCATAACTGTTTCTACATCTGGATCTGGCTCTACATCTGAATATATTTTAGAGTGGCAATACTGCTCTCTTTTTCTTAAATAGTATAATACTTTATCTACATATCCTAATTTTACCATTGTTGGATCTGTTACTATAAACGCCCTTGATATATTGTTCATTTTTTCTAAATATTGTACTGAATCATTTTCAAAATAAATTTTTGGTGGGATTTTAAACCATTGCATATTAACTCTCCTTTTTGCTATTTTTTTCTTATTTATTAAATTAACTGTAGATACATTTGATGTTGTGCTATTATTACCATATGAACCACATCCTAATGTAAGTGATGGAGTATTAGTATTATATATATCTCCAATTGCACCTTGTGATGATGGCGAATTTGCAATTATTCTTCCTACCTTCATTTCGTTTCCAAATTCTTTTATAATTTCTTCGTTTTTACTGTGTATTATTGCAGAATGTCCAAGCCCTCCAAATTCTAGCATTTGTTTACATCTTTCAAATCCTTCTTTTGTGCTATTTACAACATAGTATGCTAATACTGGTGATAATTTTTCTCTTGATAATGGATATTCAGGCCCCACACCATCCAATTTTGCAATTAATATTTTTGTTTTTTCTGGTACATTTACACCTGCTTGCTTAGCAATCCAGGTTGCTGGCTGTCCAACTACCGCTGGATTTACTGCTCCTTTTTCGCTATTTATTACAAAATCAGATACCTTTTTTGTTTCTTCTGGATTTAAGAAATAGCAATTATTTTCTTTCATGTATTGTTCAAATTGTTCATGTATTTCGTTGTCTACAATAACAGCTTGTTCTGATGCACATATCATGCCATTATCAAATGTTTTAGAAAGCATTAGGTCTGTACATGCTCTGTTTATATTTGCAGTTTTTTCTATATAACATGGTGCATTACCTGGTCCTACACCTAAAGCTGGTTTTCCACAAGAGTATGCTGCTCTTACCATTCCAGAACCACCTGTTGCAAGTATTAAAGAAACTAATGGATGATTCATTAAAGCACTTGTTGCCTCTATTGAAGGATGTTCTATCCATTGTATGCAGTTTTCTGGTGCTCCAGCTTTTATTGCAGCATCTCTCAATACTTTTGCAGCTGCAACAGAGCTTTTTTGTGCTGATGGGTGGAATCCAAATATAATTGGATTTCTAGACTTTGCACAAATTAATGATTTAAACATTGTTGTAGATGTTGGATTTGTAACTGGTGTTACACCTGCAACTATTCCTATTGGCTCTGCAACTTCTACATAACCTTCTAATTCATTTTCTTCTATAATACCTACTGTTTTTTCATATTTTATAGAATGCCAAATATATTCAGTTGCAAATAAATTTTTTATTATTTTGTCTTCATATACTCCTCTTTTTGTTTCTTCAAAAGCAAGCTTTGCAAGTTCTCTATGATGTTCTAGTCCTGCCATAGCCATTGCTTTTACAATTTTGTTTACTTGTTCTTGATCTAGCTTCATATATTCTTGTAATGCTTTATTTGCATTATCTGCAAGCTTATCAATCATTTCTTTTATGTTTATTTCTTCACTCATTTTTTACCTCCTATTTATATTATGTGTAATCTTCGTTAATTATATATGATTAATTTTTACTTTTCAATGCTATTTGTTTATAAAATTCAATATTTCCTATATTTGCCGTATTTATCACATATATTTAAAGTTGATTTATTTTTTATTTTTTCAATTGGTATAATATATATTTTTAAATTTTCTGTTAATATGAATACCTCATCTATTTTTGTTTCTATAACAGTTTTATAGGTTTTCCCTTTAGTCCCGCCACAGCTCTTTAAAGTCACTTGATAATTTCCATATTTTGTTTTGCAAGCGGTTGATTTTACTTGTACTTTCTTAAGAATACCATCTTTATCTACTATTAAATCATAATCTTGCGTATCATTTAACGGAATCGATACGGTATATCCATTTGAGGAATAGTATGCTATTGCAATTCCTAAACTACTATTTCCTTTTTCTTTATTTGTGTTAAAAATCAAATTTTCACTCCTTTATTTTGCGAATATTTGTTTGTTTTTGCGTGTAAAATAAAATGCAACGTACAGTTGCATTTTGGTGGGCAGGGATGGATTCGAACCATCGTACTCGTATGAGAACAGATTTCTTACCACTATAGTTTTCACTACCATTAAAATGTTTGTAGTCTGGACTTTCTCTTCATCTTCTTAAGATGCCAGGTATAAAGTCTCTACACTTAGGAATTTCTTCCCTAGCTCGGGATTATCATCAGCATAATCTGTTAAGACTTCCCCGAATTAGCCTAGTTTTCACCATACAATCGCTTGTATGGGCTGCAATTTATGATTTTTTGATATAAATCAAAGCCTACAGTCTGCCGCCTTTAGCCACTCGGCCACCTACCCATAAATTATTATTTATCAGTATCACTATTTAAGCACTTGTTTATTATACTATTACAAATTAAGATTTGTCAATACTTTTTTTAACTTTTATTCCGGTCCTACAGCGACCATCACTTTGAAGAAATTTGCTAAATATTTTCAATAATTATTCTATTATCTTTACTTCTTTTTCTTATTTCCTCTGCTCTATATGTTCGTATTTTATATTCATTTCTATTATCAAATCTTATAATAACTGACTTAGTATAGTCTGTTGTGTCTAAATTATATTCTTCTATAATAAGACTTGCCTTGCATTCTTTCAATGTCTCAAATGTAGTAATAAATCCTATACCGCTTCCTCCAGTTTCTCTATGAGAAGTAATAGGCTCTAATCCTAATTTTAATAAAACTTCTATGTCAAATTCTTTTCCAGTATCGTATACACAAAGTTCATAATGGTTATTTTTTATTCCTAAAATTACAAAAATACTTTTATATTTATTATTACTAGAGTTTATTGCTATAATCGCATCTTTAATATGATCTCCTATTAATGTTTCTAATTTATTTTTTGATATTATATTGTTTATTAAATAATAAATGTTACCTTCTATTTGTAATTTAAAATCAATATTACTTTTATAACATTCTTCTTGCATATATTTAAACATATCGTCTATTTCTGTAATGTCTGTTAATTGTAATTTAGGCATGCTTCTTAAGTTTTGTAAGTTGTCAGAATACTCTTTTGTAAGATTATTAATTCTATCTAATATTCCAATTTCTTCTCCTGCCTCTGACACTAATTCCTTTACTTTCAATTCTAATGCCATTTGTCTATTATAAAATTCATGGTTTAATTTGCTAATATTAAATTTTTCATTAGATAATTCCTGAATTTTTTGATCTTTTTCTTTTATTTCTTTTTTATATTCTTCAATTGTTTTATTAATTAGATTCTGCTTATATTGCATTGAAAATGCTTCTTGAATCATAGTTATCATAAATAGTCCCAAAAAGGAAAAAAGTATAAACATATTAGTTGCTGTTTTATGGTAATAATTTCCAATCAAATAATATACAAAAATTATTATTGTACTTATATTAGTAATTATTATATCTATATATATGTTCTGATTTTTTAAAAAATCGAATCCGTTCCTAAATCGTTTTATTTTGAAAAATAGAAATATAAATAAACTTTGAATAAATGCAATTAATAAGTTAATTATTATATCATTTTCTATATTTAAAAAAGTATATAAAACAAACGATATGGCTACAGCAACTCCAAATGAAAGTAGGCATAAAGCCATAGAAACTAATACGCTTAACATTGAATAAGTTATTTTATATTTGTTTAATATCTTAATGCAGCAACTTATTAATACATAAACAGCTAATATTGCCATTCCAGTATTAGTATAAAATTTAATTATTGTATATATAGTTGAAAATAATATTGATTGCATAAATATAATTAAAATTACTCTTTTATTATATCCTATGTTTAATATTCTTCTTAGTATTAGCATCGAAAATAAAATTATAAAGAACATTTTTATCCACGAATTAACTATATTTATATCCATATATGCTTCCTTTTATGTTTTAATATGCATATATTATATAATTAAAATAGTCAGCAATCAATATATATATTTAAATTCAATATGTTTCTTTGATTGCTGGTTATTGTTCAGGCCAAAATTATAATTAGTAATTTTAAATTCAGAATATTATAAATCTGTTAAAACACATCAATTTATGAAGCGACGAATGTGATTGGAGGGTTTGTGCAATTCTTAAGGAAAATTGAAGGAGGAAGCGGGATACCGAGAGGCTCGTTCAATTTTCCGCTAGAATTGCTAAAACACGTATTGAGCCGAGGAGCTGAATAAATTTATGTTTTTAACAGATTATAATTCATATTTTAGTAATTTCTTTGGAGAACGGGCGAATGCAATTCGCCCCTACATTTACTCTACTTTTTAAATTTTAG
>CALXNI010000144.1 GCA_944389715.1 uncultured Clostridia bacterium
CATTTAAGAATTGCGTAAAATCCCAGTTTGGTGTTACAAAATATTTAAGCCATTCTAAATTATAATAATAAGCAAATTGATTTACCATGCTTGATGCCATATATCCTAAAAGTGATATTGTTATTGCGACTGCTGTATTTGTAAATAAAGTACTTAATGCAAAAGCTAGTGTTCCAATTAAAATATAGATTGGTAATTTTGCAAGTCCTGTTAATATTGTATTTAAAATTACATTTGTTTCTACAATAGAATTAGTATTATGGTTATATTCAACTGCTGGAACACTTAAAGAATCAAATCCAAAGAATATTCCACCAATTATAAATTGCATAATTAGTATTGCTACCATTATGAATACTACTGTTAACAGTACTACAACATATTTAGCAAATAATATTTTTGCTCTACTATATGGTCTTACTAATAATAATTTTATTGTACCTTTGTTAAATTCTTCACTTACAATAGCTCCTGCAATTAAAACTACTGTAATTATTATAAATAATTCGTATTCTGAAAATGTATTTAATAATATACCTCTTGCATTTGCTTGATTAAAAATATCTTTATCATTTTCGATAGCATATTTGCTTTTTTCAAAATCTTCTTTAGCTTCTTGGTATGCTACTTCTTCATCATATGTTCTATTGTTTTTTCCTTCGTACTCTAATAATTGCATTTTACTTTCTGAATATTTAGAAAGTGCTTGGTTTTTATAGTTGTTGCCATATTCTATATTATAGTCTAATCTCATTTGCAATATTTCAATTTGTAAATCTAGCATATTATCCGTACTATTTCCTAACTGTTCTCTACTTTGTTTTGCTATATTTAGTTCTTCACTTACAAATTTTCTCCAGTCTCCTGAATTTAAAGCTTCTACAAAACTATTATATTGATTAGTTAATTCCTCTACTTTTTCATTATTTTTTTCTTGGTATGTTGCATAATTAAGCTCAGAAATGTATTCTGCACCCATATTTAATATTACCTCATATTGCCAAGAATTTCTATCATATTGTTTTAATAAATTATAAGTATCTATATCTGATTTATAAATTATATAATCTTGTACATCTGCAGGATTTTCTGGATTTAATTTTTTTATTTCTTCTTCTAATGTTTTTATATATGATTCGCTATAGTATGAACCTCCAATTACTGATGAATAAGTATATTTATATAAAGCATTTGAGATTATAATAAATGCAAATATTATAATAATCATAATATATAAACTTTTCTTTTTTAATATTTTTGTTATTTCATTTTTTATTAAACTACTCAATTACATTACCTCCTGTCTTTTTTAAGAATGCATCTTCTAAGCTTATAATTTCTTCTGCACACATATAAATCTTTTTATTGTTTTCTACTAATTTTTGAATGACAATAGGTGCTTGCTCTTTTTTTATGTGGAGCTTAAATTGAGTTTCGTTTATTTTTTCTATAGGCATTCCTAAAATATTTTCTATGTTGCTCAAATTATCAACTTCTATAATGTAAGATTGCTCTATTTTTTTAACATCTTTTATATTATTTGTTTCTACAACTCTACCATTTTTAATTATAGTTACTTTATTACAGAAACTTTCAAGCTCTGCTAAATTATGGCTAGATATTAAAATTCCCATCTTTTCTTTTTTAGCTAAACTTTTAATTAAATCCCTTAGTTCTTTTATTCCTTCAGGATCCAGTCCATTTGTTGGCTCATCTAATATCAAAAGATTTGGTTTATGAAGAAGTGCTTGTGCAATTCCAAGTCTTTGCCTCATTCCTAATGAATATTTAGAAACTTTGTCATTAATTCGGTTTCCTAAACCTACTAATTTTACTACCTCATCTATTCTTTTTTCGTCTACATCTTTATACATATTTTTTATAAGTTTTAAGTTTTGGTATCCTGTTAAATACATATATAAGTCTGGATTTTCTACTATTGTTCCTACCTTTGATATTGCTTTTTCAAAATTCTTTTCAATATCAAAACCATTTATTTCTACCTTTCCACTATCAATTTTTTGAAGACCTAAAATTAATTTTATGGTAGTTGTTTTTCCTGCACCATTTGGTCCAATAAAGCCTAATATATCGCCTTGATTAATTTGCAAAGAAACATTATTTAGTATTTGTTTCTTCCCAAATCTTTTATATAGGCCATCACATTTTAGAATTAAATCACCCATTTGTTTTTTCTCCCTTCGTTTAATTTAATTTGAGTATAACCCATTTTATTTCGTTGTCAATACGAAAATATGTAAATTAATAATTTCTTAATAGTTTCTCTGTTTTTTCTTAATAAATTTTCTGCTATAATGTTTATATCAATTAAATATAAAGGAGTTTTTTATGTACAATATTTTAGTTTGTGATGATGATAAAGAAATAGTAGAAGCAATTGCTATTAATTTAAAAAAGGAAGGCTATAACGTTATAAAAGCCTATAATGGCAAAGAGTGTTTAGATTTAATTAATGAAAATGAAATACATTTAATAATTTTAGATATCATGATGCCAGTAAAGGATGGAACAGAAACCTTGTATGAATTAAGAGAACAAAGTTCTATTCCTGTAATTTTACTTTCTGCAAAATCTGAAGATAAAGATAAAATAGAAGGTTTAAATTTAGGTGCAGATGATTACGTTACAAAACCTTTTAATCCACTAGAACTAATCGCAAGGGTTAATTCTAATATAAGAAGATATGTTAAACTAAAAAATATGCCAGATGAACAAAAAGATAATATTTATAAATCTGGTGGATTAATTATTAATGATAATTCAAAAGAGGTTACAGTTGATGGTAAACCAATTAAACTTACCCCTACCGAATATAACATATTAAAATTTTTAACAAAAAATAAGGGGAAAGTATTTTCAATAGAACAAATTTATGAAAATGTTTGGGAAGATGATGCATATGCAGCAGAAAATATTATAGCTGTTCACATTAGACACATAAGAGAAAAAATTGAAATAAATCCGAAAGAACCAAAATACCTAAAAGTAATATGGGGAATTGGTTATAAGATAGAAAATATTGATAAGTAAAAACAATTTGAAAGATAATCAGCATTTGGCGTTGTTAAAATTTAGTTACGCACTATGAAAGGAATGTGATTTAATTATGAAAAATTCTTTATGTCTTAAAACTTTATGTTTTGTTCTTGCACCTATTCTTATTTTTATATTTACATGTAATTTAATTTATATAATATACGCTGTAGAAAATCCAGACTATAAATCTATTGTAGAGGGCAATAACTATTTTGAATCTGAAATCTTTTCAGATTATTATAAATCTTCTTTAGTAACTCCTCTATCAAGATATAGTCATTATGAAGAACCGGTATATGACGCGGATTACATAGATAATACAATAGAAAACATAAATGGTATTAATTATGTAGATGAAGATTATAATTACACCAAAAACTTTGTATATTTATTAATTGATAATACTACTAATCAAATATATACTAATTTAATTCCAACTCAAAAAACAGATACTGTTGATGAAATAAAATCAGAAATATCTAAAAACGCATATTATTGGAACTATAATGGAGGCATTTCTACAAATATAAGTAATTTATCAAGTGAAAATATCTCTTATACAGATTATATATATACTTCTTTAGAATCAGGGGAATATGAATTATATACTTCAGTAAATCAAGATTTATTATATAAGGATAATTTTGTATTTGGTAAAATGGCATTTGACCTTATAAATACAATTGGAAATACACCTGTAATTTTAATTTCAATACTTTCACTTGCTTTGTTAATTTTAATATGCTCATATTTAGTTGTATCTCTAGGACACAAAAGAGGCTATGAAGGAATTTATTTAAATTATTTAGATAAACTGCCTCTTGGTATTTTATTAGTTCTATTATTTATTGTAGGTGGAATGTTTGCATTTGTTGGTGTTCTTGGTCCTGCCGCAATTAACACTATATTTAGCATAATAGCAGTAATAATCTTTTGTATAGACCTTTATATTTGCTTTGCTATTTTTGTTTCGTCAGTTATTAAAAGAGTTAAAGCAGGAACTCTTTTTAGAAATACTATTACTTATATGCTTTTAAAATGGCTAAAAAAAGTATTTATAAAGATTAAAAATTGGTGCAAAAAATGTTTAGATTTATTATTCACTAATACTAATTCAACACTAAAATTAGGGTTAATATATTTTGGCTTTATATTAGGTTCTATTATTTTAGTAAATATAGCAGCTCCATTTACGTTACTTGCAATTGGACTTTGGATATATATTTTTATACTATTACTTAGAAAAACAAATAGTTTCTATAAAATCAAAGATGCTGTTCATGATATTTATGAGGGCAAAAATGATGTTAAATTAGATGAATCTGATTTTAATGGTGACCTTGTAGAATTTGCATCTGACGTAAATGATATTGCAGGCGGTTTCTCAAATGCAATTTCTGAAAGTTTAAAAAGTGAAAGATTAAAAACAGAGCTTATAACAAATGTTTCTCATGATATTAAAACACCACTTACCTCTATCATTAGCTATGTTGATTTATTAAAACAAGAAAACATAGAAAATGAAAAAGCTAAGGAATATATAGGTGTTTTAGATAATAAATCACAACGTTTAAAACGATTGATTGAAGATTTGGTAGAAGCATCTAAGGCATCTTCTGGAAATATCAAACTAAATATGGAAAAATTAAAAGTATCAGAATTAATTAAACAATGCACAGGAGAATTTGAAGATAAATTTAAAGCAAACGGGCTTGAAATTATATCTAATATTCCTCAAGAAAATATTTGTATTAATGCTGACAGTAGATATATGTATAGAGTAGTTGAAAATTTATTTAGTAATATAACAAAATATGCTTTAAAAAACTCAAGAGTGTATATAGATGTTGAAAAAGACGCAGATAAAATTAATATTAGTATAAAAAATATTTCTAAAGATAAGTTAAATATATCTCCTGATGAATTAATGCAAAGATTTGTAAGAGGAGATAAATCAAGATTTACAGAAGGAAGCGGACTTGGACTTTCAATTTCTAAAAGTTTAACAGAACTTCAAAATGGAGATTTTAAAATTTTTATAGATGGTGATTTATTTAAAGTTAATTTAAGGTTTGATATGGTAAAATAAATTTATCCTCCATCGTATAGATACAAAAACTAAAAAAATGATGTAGGTCTATCCCCTTTGACCTACATTATTTTTTATTTTATTAAAATCTCCGCCTTTTTATTTGTTAATTTTATAAACTTTTCCAAATCTTCTTGTGTTCCAACAAGTGTTCCATAATGTATAGGAACAATTACTTTTGTGTTTATCCTATTTGCTAGCTCTGCTGCTTCTTCTGCATTCATTGTATATTTCCCTCCAATTGGAAGGAATGCAACATCACATTCTATGTTTTGTATTTCTGAAATATTATCTGTATCTCCAGCAATATAGTATTTTGTACCATTTAATTCAATAATATAACCTACCCAATTATTTTCTTTTGGATGGAAATTTTTATTTTTGTTATATGCTGGAACAGTTTTAAATTTTATACCTTTTATTTCATAATCATTATTTGGTTTTACAATAATTATTTGGTCTTCTGGTATCCCCAATAATTCAAGATCTGATTTTGTTTCCAGCATTGTAATAAAAACTGTGCTGGTTTTTGATATTTTTACTATATCTTCTGTACTAAAATGATCATAATGCGAATGTGTAATAAACACAAAATCTGCATCATGAAATTCATTCTTTATTCTAAATGGATCTATATATATAGTTTTATCTTTTTGTATTTTTATTGAGCTATGACAATTTATTTTTACTTCATCTAGCATTTTTTCACCTCTTTAATTTAAAAAAATTATATGACAATAAAAAAATTTTTTCAATGATTTTTAATTAAATAATAATTTGTATACAGAAAAAGAGTTCTCATTATGAAAACTCTTTTTCTACAGCCATTAAAAACTTGAAAAGATCTAATT
>CALXNI010000145.1 GCA_944389715.1 uncultured Clostridia bacterium
AATCTGTAGGGGTCGCACCCCTGGGCGACCCTTAAATATTGATATGCGGGTCGCCGTGGGCGGCGACCCCTACAACGTTTGCAATTAATTTGCTGTTTGCGGGCGGGTGTGGAACCCCGCCCCTACATATCCAAAATCCAAATTCTCAATTCCAAATTCTATTCTACAAATTACAATTTACTTATTTAATTTTCTTGGAGCAATAACTATATTTATATTCTTTTTTTTATTATATTTATTTATAATATCTCCAGAAAAGCTTGCCACTTCATTAGATAACACAATCGTTGTATATTTTTGGTCTACTAATTCTTTAATTTTTTCATCTGTTTTGTCTAAATCGTTTATTTCAAAAACATCAAATCCTAAATTCTTAAACATTCTAAAACTTTTATTATCCTTGGAAGATTTAAGCCAGGAAATACTCATAATTTATCACCATTTTTATTTTGGCTTATTTTACGCAATTTTATTCTTGTTTTTTTGTCAATTTTTTGTTGACATTTATTTCCATGTTTGATATAGTTTTATTCATAGGAAATGAGGATATGCAGATGTGGTTTGCCTCCTACATAAGAGGAGGTGAGGCGTATGATAGAAACAACTTTACTATTAATAATAAAATTACTCTTTGCTGGTCTTGTATCAGTAACTATCATTGCGTTTGCCTTGATTATAGCTCTAGCCATAATTATTAGCAAACAAAAATAAACCAATAAAAAAAACACATCTGTACTTTGACCAGTTAGATGTGTTTTCACTTAACCTGGCAAACCACGTTTGTGGATTCCCATTTCCTATATTTATTATATCATATTTCTAATTATTGTAAATACTTTTTGACAAATTTTACGCATTATTTTACCATTTATATACTGAATTTATATGAACATATCTTATATCTTCAAATCTATACGAAGAAACCCTTCTATTGTATGAATCATAAGTATGTGATGCTGTATAAATATTATCCAAATCTAACTTATCACCAATGTTTACAACCATTAAAGTATGTGAAAATTTTATTCCGTCAAAGCTTAGTTGAATTATATCTCCTATTTCTATTTTATCTAGTTCAACCTTGTTTCCTCTTGGTCCTACACTTTTATTTTTTATTAAAAAATTATATAAAAATTCTACTCCTGACCAAGAAGGACTTCTATCGTTTATGGAGTTATAGTACCAACCTGTATTTTTAGTATAATTCATAATTCCGCTTCCTGCATATATACATTGAGAAATAAAACTAGTACAATCTCCACCTATACTATCAAAATTATAATATTTTGGATTCCTAGTATATGCCCATTTTTTTGCATACTCTTTTGCTTTTGCTCTATTATAGATTTCTTTTCTCATCATATCACCTAGTATATGATATGAATTTAGATTTTTTGCGCTACAATTTGTCATTTTGTATTGACATCTTTTTCCATATTTTGTATAATTTACATGAAATAGGAATAAGCAGAAATGTGGCTCTGTCATCTCTTTATACAAATGATAAGGAGGTGATGCTTATGGTAGAACAAACTTTGCTACATATAATAATTTTACTTTTTTCTGCACTTGTTGCAGTTACCATAATTGCTGTTGCCTTAATTATAGCTTTGGTTATAATTACTAGCAAATAATGAAAAACACATCTCTGCTGGTCATTAGAGATGTGCTTTAAACACCAATGATGGCAACCACGTTTTTGTGGCTTCCTATTTCTATTTTTATTATACCATATATTTACAATTTGTAAATAGTTTTTTCACACATTATTATTTATATTTAGAAATTTCTACGAAAGGCGGGCTGCCGAAGACGGCAACCCCTAATTTTGAAAAATTTTATATCGCTCTATTCAAATTTCCGTTAGTATAATTTTCTCCTTCTAGTCTATCTCCATTTTTATGAGTATTGATTATTTTTTGTATTTCTTCTTCATTTTCATCTAAAATATCAATTCTTATACAATCTACATTCAAATCTTTCCATGATATTGATGTTATCTTAGAATTATATATTAAGTTATTACAATTTACTCTATCTGTATATATTGGAAATTCAAATCCCATCCTATCTTTTAGTTTATATATTCCATTTTCGCAGATAGAAGGGCAATTATTTATTGTTCCGATTGTGCAATATTCTGTTGTCATTAAAAGAGTTCTTCCATATACTATTACTTCTTTTTTAATATTTCCGTCTAAACTTTGAATACTCTCTTTATCCAATTCTGGTGTCAAAATAATTTTAGATACACCTAATTTTTCTAATTCTTGCACAGTATAGTTGTTAGATATATTTAATGCATAGTTTGCTATTAAATCTAAGTTCTCTATTTCATATCTTTTTAATAATTCCAAATGAGAAAGATTTGATATTACTATTCCTTTTATATTACTTTTTAATATTTCTTTTAGATTTTTTTCTATAAGACTTTCATAATTACTCTTTGTAATTGCTGGAAGTAATACATATGCATTAAACCTTGCAATAATTTTATTTATTGTCTCTTTGTTTTTCAAAAATAATCTAAATGGAATATATACATTATCTATTCCACTTAACTTGCAGTAATCAATATTTGCTTTAATATTATTTAATAGTATAGAAACTCCTACTTCTGGATTTTTATTTCTATTAAAGTTGTTTTTTGGGTTATTATTTATATTTATCTTTTTATCTCTTTTAAAACTTTTTAATATCTCATCTTGCAATTCTTCTATTGCATTTCTTCTTATACTATTTATTGTACTTATTGGAACTATTATATTATCATCCGCTATCACTTGAATTTCTTTCATTTCAAAAGTAGTGTTACCCGTTTTGGAAAGCTGCATCTTTATTCTCTCTTTGCTTATTCCATTATTTTCTGCCTTTTTTACAATTGTTTCTTCTGTTTTTAAAAATTTTGTTCCGCTCCAAATATCTTCTATTTCTAATTTTATAGGCTCATTTTCTTTTAAATATATTTTTGCATTTATTGGTCTTTTTACATTCTCTTTGCTAGAAATTTCAATTATTTCTTTATTTAATTTTTCGGATACTGTCCTATAAACTTTATCACCTTTTAAAATTTTTCCTTTTATTCTTCCTACCGTTATAACTTGTCCAATATTTGCAGATTTAATATTATTATTACCATTCATAAGCTCAGAAATTTTACATGATGCATCTCTAATTGCAATACTATCCCCTAGGTTTAGTTCTTTATATAGTTTCATTGTAGCATATCCTTTATTTGAATTATATCCAATAACTTCTCCTACTAATATTCCCATATGATTTGGCCTGGTTGTATACATCATATCTTTTCCAAGTTTTCCTTTTAGGTATCCGTGTACTAAATCCTCCTCTATTAAAAATCTGCATTAATTTTTCTTTATCTTTTTCATCTACTATATATTCTTTCCCACTTTCAGCAAGGTCAATATATTTTCTATAAATACTAGTTACTATGCCTACATATTCCTTTGATTTCATCCTTCCTTCTATTTTGAATGATTTTACTCCGGCTCTAATTAAATCTGGAATAATATCTAATGTACAAACATCTTTAGAACTTAAAAGATATCCTTTTTCTTGAACTTTTCCATATCTCATTAAACTATATGGCAATCTACATGTTCCGGCACACTTTCCACGATTTCCACTTCTTCCACCTATCATACTACTCATCAAGCACTGTCCTGAATAGCTAATACATAAAGCCCCATGAATGAACACTTCTATATCAATTTTAGTATTTTTACAAATATGTTCTATTTCTTTTATTGATAATTCTCTTGCAAGAACACATCTTGAAAATCCTAAACTTTCTATCTCTTTTGCACCATCTAAGTTATATATTGTCATTTGTGTACTACTATGGACTTCTAAATCTGGAAAAAGTTCTATTATTTTTTTAGCCAAACCTAAATCTTGGACAATTACAGCATCTATTCCAGCATTATATGCATATTCTACAAGCTTAATTGCATCTTCAAACTCATCGTTTTTAATTAATATGTTTATTGTTAAATGTGTTTTTACTCCTCTTAGTTTTGCATATTCTATAGCTTGCACTAATTCTTCTTTATTAAAATTTCTGCTATTTGCTCTGGCATTAAACTTGTCTATCCCAAAATATACAGCATCTGCTCCAGTTTGTACAGCTACTTTTAAACATTCCAAATCTCCTGCTGGAGATAACAACTCTACCATAATTTTTGCTCCTTTGTAACTATTATATATTATATTTTTATTATTTACTACATAAAATTGTATTTTGTGTGATTAAATTGGTTCTTTATTGTGTAGGGGCTGGCGTCCTCGACAGCCCGATAATCATTAATTCAACAAGGGTCGCCGTGGACGTCGACCCCTACAACGTTTGCAATTAATTTCTAATCTCCAACCTCTACCCTCTAATCTCTAAACAACAAATTACAATTTAATTAATTTGAAATTTTTTCGAGTTTGTGATATATTTTCATTTATAGAAAGAGGGAACCAAAATGAAAATATGTACTAAAAAATTTGATATTAATTTCTCTGATGTTGGTGAAAATAACAGTTTAACTAATAAAGGAATTTTAAGAATGATGCAAGAAATTGCTGGCATTCACAGCCAAATTGCTGGATATGGATTAAATAACATTCCAAAAACTGGTCTTGCTTGGCTTCTTTTAAATTGGAAATTAAGAGTTTTTTTACGTCCTAAATGGGAAGAAACTTTAACTATAAATACTTGGAGCAGATCTCAAAATGCATTGTTTTCATATAGGGATTTAGAAGTTTATGACAGCAATAATAATTTAGTAGCAATAGCTACATCAAAATGGCTTTTGTTTGATGTTAATAAACAAACTATTTCTAAGACTACCTCTGAAATGAGAGATAAATTTGAAAGTACTGATAAATCAGTTTTCGAAGAAAAGTTCACTGAAAAGTTAAAAGAACCAGAAAATTCAAATTTTGTTTTAGAGTATACAATCCTAAGACGAGATATAGATACAAATCATCACGTAAATAACTTAAATTATTTAGATTTTGCATATGAAGCATTACCAGAAGATATTTATAAAAATACTGATTTTAAAAATGTTGAAATTATGTATAAACACGAGGCAAAGCTTGGTGATACCCTTATGATATACTATGCACATACAGAGCAAGATGAGCATATTATTACTATTAAGGATAAAGAAACAGGTATTCTTCATACTATTATAAAATTATACAAATAAAGGGATCTAAATTAAGATCCCTTTATTTGTATTTTAATCAGATAAAAAAATTCGATACTTATATGGCCTACACTTGACACCATAATCAGCAAGTATTTTTATTTGATTTTCGGTCAATTTTAAGACCGTTGTTTTAGAGCCTTTTTTATTCTTATAATGAATACATTTCAGAATTGGATCTAAATTGCGAATTTGCTTAAAAGTTCTAGTTGTTATTTCATATAAAACAACTTTAATTTCATAACCTAACCCTTTTACAAATTCAATTTGCTGACAATTTAGTTTCCAATCTACATATTTTATGCCTTTCCGCTTTCTTTCACTAAGTTGATACTTCATTTTCGAGCATCTGTAAGCGTCATTCTTCATGTTAATATTCGCTCCTCTAATAAATTTCATAAAGTAACTTTATGATTTACTATTTTACCATAATTTCATTGTTATGTAAATTATTTTTGACGATTTTTGTCAAAATAATGAAAATTAACTTGCATTTTATAGATTGGAAAATTTAGGATAAACTTTATTTGACACCAGCCAAAATATATGTTATTATATAGTTAGCTCAAGCAAATGCATTCTTAGTTCGGAGTTGTCATTTGTATCCAGTATGTGTATCTGTAACTACACATACTATTTTTTACATTTTTTGGTAATTTTATATCTTTTATTTTCTTAAAATAGTCCATAAATTCATCTACATCATAATCAATTTGTTACATATAAAAAACCTTCCTTCTTCATAAATTCATATCAAAAACATGAACCAATGAATAAGAAAAGTTTATAGGTTTATAATTATTTCATTTATAGGTTTGAGTGCGGATTTTTTACCTAATCTATATGTGTTTTTGTAACCTTTATAGGTTTGAATTTAATTGATTTGGGCAGGCAGAAGCGTCCGCCCCTACAGTTTGCATTACATTCTTTAACTAATTATGCACTTTTTAATTCTAATCTCAATTTATCAGCTATCATAGCTATAAATTCACTATTTGT
Source organism: uncultured Clostridia bacterium (assembly GCA_944389715.1). Lineage (GTDB taxonomy): Bacteria > Bacillota > Clostridia > TANB77 > CAG-508 > CAG-452. The sequence goes on from CALXNI010000145.1 coordinate 6,222, forward strand.
TGGCTTTCCTTTAGCAGCTGAAATTGTATACCCAAATATTCTTTCTACTGCTGATTGTTCTCCTCTTGACCATGCTACTTCTATTGCATGGCGTATTGCACGTTCTACTCTACTTGGTGTTGTTTTGAATTTTTTTGCTATGTCTGGATATAATTGTTTCGTAATTTGGTTTATAATATCTATATCATTAATTACCATCATAATTGCTTCTCTTAAATATTGATATCCTTTAATATGGGCTGGCACCCCTAATTCATGAATAACATTAGTTACTAATGCTTCTAAATTGTCTTCATCCTTTTTATTTTCTTCTGATATTTCTATGTATGGGACTTTTATCTCTCTATTGATAAAAGCATTTTGTGAAGGAGCTGGTTGATAGTATTTTATATCCCTTATTCTTTTTATCAACAATCCTATGTCAAATGGTTTAACAACATAATATTCTGCACCCAAATTAATAGCTTGTTGTGTTATTTTCGCTTGTCCTACGGCTGATAACATTATGCAAATTGGTTTTTTATTCATATTAGCAACTGATATTCTTTCTAATACTCCTAGCCCATCTAAATATGGCATTATTACATCTAATAATACAACATCTGGTTCTGTATTAATAATCATATCACATGCTTCCTTGCCGTCTTTGGCAATACCTATTACCTCCATATCATCTTCTTTTTCCAAATAACTAACTAATGTCATTGCAAAGTCTGGATTATCATCTGCAATTAAGACTGTAATTTTCTCTTTCAAGTTTATACCCCCTAAAAATAAATTTGTAAATTTTTTACATTAGGAATTATAATATGATTTATTAAATATTGCAATAGTTTTTTGGAAATTTTTTCTAATTTTGTTCGAAAGTGTTTATATATCAATATATTTTTCTTCTAAAATATCATATTTTAAAATTTTTAGAGGCTTTTTACTGTTATTATTTGTAAAATCCTTTAATCTTTCCTTTTGCATCTCTACAATAATTTCTATATTTTCAAGATATTCTATATTAATAATCTTTAAATTGCTTTTATTTGCATAATATTTTAATTGTTCTAATTTGTCATATTCTATATATAGTCTTACTTTATATCCTATTATTTTATCTATATACTCAGTTTTCTCTAAAGCTTTTAGTGTTGAATTAGAATATGCCCTTACTAAACCTCCTGTTCCTAACAGTATTCCTCCAAAGTACCTAGTAACTACAACTAAAACATTAGATAATCCCTGTTCTAATATTATCTTTAATATTGGACTTCCTGCTGTTCCTTGTGGCTCTCCATCGTCATTATATTTTACAGCAATTCCTCCGATCTCCAGTTTCTATAGCATATGCAAAAACATTGTGTTTTGCATCATGATACCTTTTTTTAATTTGTTTTATATATTTATCTGCTTCTTCTGGTGTTTCTACATAAAATACATGAGCTATGAATTTAGATTTTTTTTCTGTAATTTCTGCTGTTACATTGCTGCTAATTGTTTTAAATTTTTCCATTTCTATTTATCCTTTATTAAATTATTATATAAATTGTAATTTGTGTGATTAAATTAATTGTAAATCTGTAGGGGTCGCACCCCTGGGCGACCCTAAAATATTGATATGCGGGTCGCCGTGGGCGGCGACCCCTACAACATTTGCAATTATTTTGTTTCGGGCGGACACAAGGCCCGC
>CALXNI010000146.1 GCA_944389715.1 uncultured Clostridia bacterium
ATAAATTGTAATTTGTATTATTAAATTTATTTTAAAATCTGTAGGGGTCGCACCCCTGGGCGACCCTTAAATATTGATATGCGGGTCGCCGTGGGCGGCGACCCCTACAACATTTGCAATTATTTTGCTGTTTGCGGGCGGGTGTGGAACCCCGCCCCTACATATCCAAAATCTAAATTCTCAATTCCAAATTCTATTCTACAAATTACAATTTATTGCTATTTTTAAAATAATATTTGTAAAATAATAAACAAATATGATATAAATATATAAACTACAAAAATAAAGAAGGTAAAAAAATGGAAAAAAGGACTATTGCTGTTTTTGGAGGATCATTTAATCCACCACTAAACTCTCATTTGTCACTTGCAAAACAAATATTAGAAATGGACAAGAATATAGAAAAAATAATTTTTGTTCCAGTAAGTACAAAATATAATAAAAGTGGTTTAGAAAAAGATGAGCATAGATATAATATGCTTAAACTAATGTGTAAAAATGAAAAGAATATAGAAGTATCAAATATAGAGTTAATTCAAGAAAGGCAATTCTATACAATAGAAACATTAAATATATTTAAAAATAAATTTACAGATTATGATATATGTTTTGCAACAGGGGCAGATAATTTAAAAGAAATAAGTACTTGGAAAAGACCAGAAGAAATACTTGAAAAATTTAAAATAATTGCATTAGAAAGAGGAGAAGAAAGGGTAGAAGATATAATAAACAAAGATAAATTGTTGAGCAAATACAAGGATTCAATAATAAAAGTTAATAATGTAAAAATTGAATTTAGTTCTACTGAGATTAGGAATAAATTAAAAAAAGGGGAGAATATAACTAAATTTATAAATAAAGATGTTTTGGAATATATAAGAGAAAATCAATTGTATGTATGAATATTGTAAGTTAGAGGTGAGATGTGTGAGGTGCGAGATGTGATTTTAGGGCACAGCTACGTAGACTTACCATATTTCACACTTCTCACATCACACTTCTCACTTCCAATATAAATTAAAATTCTATAAATTTATAAACAGCCTCAGCAAAGCCACCTTTTTCAACAGAATTTTGTGTTGTATATTTTGCTACTTGTTTTAATTCATCATAAGCATTTGCAACAGCAACGCCAACTCCAGAATTTTTTACCATGTCTAAATCGTTTAGATTGTCTCCAATAGCCATTATTTCGCTATTATCAACTTTTAAATAATCTTTTAATATATTTAATGCAGTACTTTTATTTATATTTTTTGGACTAATATCCAAATACTCATATTCTTTATTTATAACTTTATCTTTATATTCACCATATTTTTTTATTGTTGTAACAGAAACATCTTCTTTTTGTAAAATTTCATTTTTTACGTTGGACAAATCACTTTCAGAAGATATTATTAATTTGCAAACCTCTACATTATTAAAAGATAAATATTGCTTTATATCTTTTACTATTATTACCTCAAGAGAGGAATCATAGTATTTTTCTTTTTGTAATTTATAATTTCTCAAATCCATATATTTTAATTCTTCTGTAACAATTTCCTTATCTGTATATATATGAACATGTAGTTTGTGAGATCTTGCAATATCAATACATGAATTAATTTCCGAATTAGTTAATAATTTTTTATATATTTCTTCACCAGTTTTTAAATTTATAATTTGATTTCCGGTTTCCAAAAATTCCATAAGAGGCATTAAACTTTGAACACATACCTTTAATAATAGGGTATGTTTTTCCAGTACATATTACAAAATTAATATTTTTATTATTAATATCATCTATAGCTTTAAGGTTATTTTCAAAAATGTTATTATCTCTGCCGATTATAGTTCCATCTAAATCACTTGCAACTAACTTAATCATTTTTGCTTACCTCCAACAGTTCAATTGTACCATATATTGGTAAAATAGTAAATAGAAAATTTAAAATTATGTAAATATATTGAAATGCCTGCTTGAATTTTTCAAGCAGGCACTTTTTACAGCTCTATCCCTTTAGAAAAACTAAGATAATTTTGTGATTTTCCTTCAACAACATGTAACCCAAGCGATAGAGCATATTCTTGTGCCTTATCGATAGGGCAAACTTCAAAACTTATAGGAATTATTGTCTGAAAACAGTAAGGATCAAGATTTTCTAGAAAAGTTGAAAATACACTTTTATAAAAATCTAATTTCATTTCCTTATCAGGGTCATCAGTTACATGTTTGAGGTTTAGATGTTGAATTTTCCGAAAGAGCTGTGCGAGGTCTATCTCGGCTTTCGCCATAAAAGACACTCCTTTCAAAAGATTTTGTAATTTAATTATATAATAAAACAGATGTTATGTCAAAAAAGATAATATTGCTAAAATAAACAATTTATAATATAATACATGCATGAGAAAGAGAGGATAACATGTCGAATTTTGTACACTTACATGTCCATAGTGAATTTAGTTTATTAGACGGGGCAAATAGAATAAAAGATTTACCTGTAAGAGCAAAAGAATTAGGAATGGATTCCATTGCTCTTACTGACCATGGAGTAATGTTTGGGGCAGTAGATTTCTATAAAGCATGCAAAAAAGAAGGAGTAAAACCTATTATAGGGTGTGAAGTATATGTTGCTCCAAGAACGAGATTTGATAAAGAACCAAATATAGATAATCATTATTATCATTTAATATTGCTTGCAAAAAATCAAACAGGATATAAAAATTTAAGTTATTTAGTATCAATGGGATTTACAGAAGGCTTTTATTATAAACCTCGTATAGACTACGAAATACTAGAAAAATATCATGAAGGACTTATTTGTTTAAGCGCTTGCCTTGCAGGTCATGTAAATAGAGAAATATTAAATAACAATATGGAAAAAGCAGAAGAAGTTGCCTTGTGGTATAAAAGGGTGTTTGGAGAAGACTATTATTTAGAAATTCAACCAAATGGATTACCAGAACAAATTTTAGCAAATCAAAAATTAATAGAAATATCTAAAAAGCTAGATATTCCTTTAGTTGCAACAAATGATGCACATTATCTAAAAAAAGAAGATGCATATAATCATGAAATATTGCTATGTATACAAACTGGTAAAAAAATGACTGATGAAGATAGAATGCGTATGGGAACAGATGAATTCTATTTAAAGTCACCAGAAGAAATGATAGAATACTTTAAAAATGTACCAGAAGCAATAGAAAACACAGTAAAAATTGCAGAAAAATGCAATGTAGATTTTGAATTCGGAAATACAAAACTTCCAAATTATGAGGTGCCAAAAGAGTTTAAAACCCACGCAGATTATTTTAAAAAACTTGCAAAAGATGGATTGGTAAATAGATATGGAGAAAACCCAAGTGAAGAAATAAGAAAGCGTTTTGATTATGAAATATCTGTAATTGAAAAAATGGGATATGTAGATTACTTTTTAATAGTATGGGATTTTATAAATTATGCAAGAACTGAAAAGATAGCAGTAGGACCTGGGCGTGGATCTGGTGCAGGTTCAATGGTTGCATATGCACTTGGTATTACAGATATAGATCCAATAAAATATAATCTACTTTTTGAAAGATTTTTAAATCCAGAAAGAATAAGTATGCCAGACTTCGACATTGATTTTGATTATGAAAGAAGAGGAGAAGTAATAGATTACGTTGGTAGAAAATATGGAAAAGACCACGTATCACAAATAATAACATTTGGTACAATGTCTGCAAGAATGGTAATTAGAGATGTTGCAAGAGCATTAGATGTACCATATGCAGAAGCGGATAAACTTGCAAAAATGGTACCAAATGAACTTCACATTACAATAAAAAAAGCATTAGAACAAAACAGAGAATTTGGTATGCTTTATGAACAAGATGAAGAAACAAGAAAATTACTAGACATAGCAATGGGATTAGAAGGACTTCCAAGACAGGCATCAACACACGCCTGTGGAATAGTTATTACAAAAGACCCAGTAATAGATTATGTACCTTTATATGTAAATGAAGGAACAATTTCAACCCAGTTTATAATGACAACATTAGAAGAACTAGGATTACTTAAAATGGACTTTTTGGGACTTAGAACACTTACAGTAATTTCCGATACAATTAAACTAGTAAAAAAATGTAGAGGAATAGATGTAAAAATAGATAAAGAAATGAATGACCCAAAAGTATTTGAAAACACATGGCAAAGTGGAAATACATCTGGTGTATTCCAATTCGAAAGCCAAGGCATGACAAACTTTATGAAGGAATTAAAACCAGACTGCTTGGAGGATATAATTGCAGGTGTTTCTCTTTATAGACCAGGACCAATGGATCAGATACCAAGATATATAAAAAATAAATTAAATCCAGAACATAGTGAATATACACATCCTAGCTTAGAGCCAATATTAAATGTTACATATGGTTGTATGGTGTATCAAGAGCAAGTTATGCAAATAGTAAGAGACTTAGCGGGATATTCACTTCGGAAGAGCAGATTTAGTAAGACGTGCAATGGGAAAGAAAAAGCTAGATGTAATGGCAAAAGAAAGAGAGAATTTTATACATGGACAAGTTGATGAGAATGGAAATATAATAATTCCAGGCTGTGTTAGAAACGGAATAGATGAAAAATCTGCAAATAAAATATTTGACGAGATGGCAGAATTTGCAAAATATGCATTTAATAAGTCACATGCTGCAGCATATGCAGTTGTAGCATATCAAACAGCATATTTAAAAACATATTATCCACCAGAATTTATGGCAGCTACATTAAATAGCTTCTTAGGAAATTTAGATAAAGTTCCAGAATATATAGACGAATGTAAAAGGCTTAATATAGAAATATTAAAACCTGATATAAACAAAAGTTACACAAAATTTGCAGTATATGGAGATAAAATAAGATTTGGACTTCGGAAGCGTAAAAAACGTTGGAG
>CALXNI010000147.1 GCA_944389715.1 uncultured Clostridia bacterium
TAAATTTTCCGCTAGAATTGCTAAAACACGTATTGAGCCGAGGAGCTGAATAAATTTATGTTTTTAACAGATTATAATTCATATTTTAGTAATTTCTTTGGAGAGCGGGCGATTAAAATCGCCCCTATATTTTCTCTACAAATTTATATTTTAGGCTGAACGATAACCAAATAAAGATAAAATAATAAATTATAAAATAAATTCTATTGATTATTTTTGCTTTATAATGTATATTATACTTAAATAAGGAGGTAAAATATGGAAAGAAAAGAGGATATTTTAAAAACAAAATATTTTAAAGTTCACACAATCACAGATTTAAAGGATTTAGTTTATCAATCTGCTGAGAGATATAAAAATAGAAATGCATTTAAACTAAAAGATAAAAATGGAAAAATATATGGTGTTAAATATACTAAATTTAAAGATGATGTAGAAGCAATAGGTACTTCTTTAATTGATTTAGGTTTAAGCAATGAAAGTATTGCAATAATAGGTAAGAATAGCTATTCATGGATAAGCTCATATTTTGCAGCTTCTATAATAGGAATAGTAGTACCTATTGATAAAGAACTACATGTAGATGATATGATAAATTTTATAAATATTTCTAATGCTAAAGCTGTAATTAGTGATGAAAAATATATAAAAAATATTATAGATAATAAAGAAAAATTAAAAAATGATATTATTTTTATAAATATGGATAATACAAAAATTGATAATAAGGTTGTTGATTTTAATGAAATTGTTAACCAAGGTTTAATAAAAGTTAAAAATGGAAATGATTCTTTTAAGAATATTAAAATAAATCCAGATGACATGCATATTTTATTGTTTACTTCTGGAACAACTGGAAATGCAAAGGGTATTTGTCTTTCTCATAAAAATATTTGCTCAAATGTAATGTCTGTTGCTCAAATTGTAAAAGTAGATAAATCCACTATTGTTTTATCTATTTTACCTGTCCATCACACATATGAATGTACTTTAGGTCATGTTTTGCCAATATATGGTGGTGGTACAATTACATATTGCGATGGTTTGAGATATATTAGTAAAAATATAAATGAATATAAGCCATCTTTTGTAATATGTGTTCCCTTATTATTAGAAAATATACATAAAAAAATTGTTAAAACTTTGCAAAAATCTTTACCTGAAAAATATTTCAATACCGATAAACATTTTATGGATAATATGCCTGCACCTTTAAGGTTTATTGTTAAAAAGAAAATTAAAAAATCACTTGGAGGAAATATAAAAACATTTATAGTAGGAGCTGCTGCAATTAATCCAAGTATAATTGAATCCTTCTATAAATTTGGATTTAAAGCCTTACAGGGATATGGATTAACTGAATGTTCTCCATTAGTTGCAGGTAATAACGATATGTTTTATAAAGCTGATTCAGTTGGTCTTCCTATACCAAATGTAGAATATAAAATAAATAATCCTGATAGCCAAGGAAATGGTGAGATTATTGTAAAAGGCCCAAATGTAATGCTTGGATATTTTAATGATCCAGAAGGTACTGATAACGTTTTTAAAAAAGGTTGGTTTTATACTGGAGATTTAGGATATATCGATAATGACGGTTTCTTATATATTACAGGAAGATGTAAAAGTGTTATCGTAACACAAAATGGAAAAAACATTTACCCAGAAGAAATTGAATATTACCTTAATGAAAATCCTTTAATACAAGAATGTATAGTTATTGGTGTAAATTATGAAAATGATAGAGAAACATATGTAAATGCTAAAATATTACCTAATATAGAGGCTTTTAAAGAATATTTAAATAAAGAAGATATAAAAGATAGTGATATAAATAAAGAAATTAAAAAAATTATTTCTGATGTTAATAAAAAATTACCTAATTATAAACATATTAAGAATTTTAAAATTGTAAAAGAACCTTTAGAAAAAACTACTACTCAAAAAATAAAAAGATTTGGTAACAATTTAAGTATGTAAGATAATAAAGGGGACATCCCTAGAATTCCCATTTAAATGGGAATTCTAGGCAGTCCCTATTCTTCTTCGTCTATAAAATTAAATTCATCTTTGAATTTTTCTTTAAATATTGCAAATACTGTATTTAATACTTCTTCGTCGTCTACACTTACATATGATTCTTCTTCGTCTGAATCTGTATCTTCAACTTTTAATATTACTACTTCTTCTGAATCCTCATCTTCTTCAACTGGTAATAATATAACATATTCTTCATTTTCATATTCTATTAAATCTAAAAATTCAAATTTTACTTCTTTTCCATCCTCATCATTTAATACTATAATATTATCTAGCTCTTCTCCTAGTTCTTCCTCCATATTATTATTTTCAAAATCCATTATTCTTTTGTCTCCTTTCACTATTTTATTATTTATTTTATATTTTTTAATGTTAATATCTTTATATCATATATAAGTATATTTTGCAATATAGCTTATACTTGTTTTTCTTTATTCATATATGTTTCTAATATATATACTGCGGATATAGTATCAACTAATCCGGCGTTTTTTCTTTTTATTAATTAATAAATCATTCATAGTTTTATGGGCTTGTATTGTCGTTAGTCTTTCATCAATTGTAGTTATGTTTATTTTATTATATTTGCATTTTAATTTATGAATAAATTTCTCAGTTGCAACTGCTCTTGTAGCCTTATCCCCATTTAAAAGGATAGGCATTCCTACTACTATTGTGCCGATATCAAATTCTTTTATAATTTCATCAAGTCTAGCTAATAGCTTTTTATCATTGCCATTATAATTTATTGTTTCTAACCCTTGTGCAGTTATTTTTAATTCATCTGATAATGCTACTCCTACTCTAACTTCTCCATAATCAATTCCCATTATTCTCATACTATTCTTCTAACCCTATATAATTTTTTACCATTTTTTCTAGTAGCTCATCTCTTTCTATCATTCTTATTAAGTTTCTAGCATTTTTATGGCTTGTAATATATGTTGGGTCTCCTGATAATATATATCCAACTATTTGATTAACGGGATTATACCCCTTTTCATCTAAAGCTTCATATACCTCTTTTAATATGTCTTTTGCTTTAACATTTTTATCTCTTTCAACTTTAAAATTCATAGTTTTATCACTTATCATTTAAAAACCTCCCTAAATACAATTAATATTACTTTCGTTTTCATCACAGTCATCTAAGTATTCTTCAAGCTTTTTTGTAACCTCCTCTAGTCCTGTTCCTTTATAATATGTTGCAAGCACAAAGTTGGTTATTGCAGAAGCAACTTCTTGTTTCTTCTTATTTTTAGTTTTAGTTTTTTCTTCTTTTAATATTTGTATATTTTCAATTTCTTCTTTCATTGATTTTATAAATATTTCTACTCCTTCTAAATCAACTCCAGAAAAAGCTATTGCAAATTTAGGCCCCATATATCTTACAAATATATATTGTGAAGATATACTTCTTTTTACAACATTACTGATATTAACAATCAATTCTGTACCTATATTTCTTCCAAATTTTTCATTTACTTGTTCTATGTTCATAATTTTAAACATACAAATAGTAGATTGATCATATTTATCTATTATTCTTTTCCCTTTTCCATATAAATATTCTGCTGAATTTAATCCAGTATTTTTATCAACCCTATAAATATTTTCTATTGTATTTTGATAAGATACTGTTTTTAATACTGCAACTATATTTTCTCTTACAACTCCAAGCACGCTTGTATCTGTGTTATCAAAAGCATGAGCATCACTGCTCTCTATAATCCAATATCCAATATACACATTATCTATATATAAAGGAAAAAACATTGCAGACTTTGCTCTTCCCATTTCCATTTTTTGATAACTAAGCTTTTCATTAGGCCCATTAACAGTAACATATTTTGGTGTTGCTGTCATTATACTATCTTTAAACATTTCTTCAGTTTGTAAATTTCTCATAGTGTCCCAATGTTTCTCATCTACATTAGTTGCCTTTATAACATACTCTGCTCCGTTGAATACTACAATTGTAGAATATTTTATTGCAAATTTTTCTATCAATATATCATTTATGATTTCTAGCTTGTTATCAACTGAAGAGTCCTTTCCTATTGTATCTAAAAACTCTTGTAAAACATTTAAATTTGATATCCTATCATTAATGTTACTAAAAGTTTTTATTTTTTTATATATTGAAAGATTATATACTATTAACCCTATTATGATAAATACTAAAACGAATATTACTATTAAAAACGGATCCAAGTTATCACCTCTTATTCTACATCTTATTAATATTTCTTCTCATTTTATTTAAAGTGTTATTCATTTCATTAGAAAAATTATCTTTATATTTATCTCCTCGAGGTGAATATGTCTGCTTATTAAGTAGCGGATATATCATATTTCCCAATTCATTTAATGCAGATATAAATGATTTTGTATATCCATTTAATGATATTGAACATGTTATCAAAGAGTCTAAATATTTAATATAATTAGGTAATTCAAATGGTATTACACAATAATTTATTGTATCCCTATCAAATAGTTCTTTCATATAAGTCATAGAAGGATCATTATATCTTGATATTCCTCCAATTAATGTTTTTATTGGTACACTTTTTATATTTACTCCTTTATTAATAACTACTCTAAGTTTTTCTTGTTTTAATATACCTTTTGATTGCAAGTTCCTTAAAAAAGCTGTTAGTGGTTGTATTGTTAAAACATCCATACTCTGAACTAAATAAATCTCTTGTGAAGCTGCAAAATATTCCATAGGTGTATCAAAATCACAATCAATTAAAACTACTGAATAATTTTTTATAAGAGTTCCTAATATAGAATCTAAATCACTATAGTCGCTATCATCTTCTGGTACAGAGGTAAATACCGATAAATTTTTATTTACTTTAATTCCCTCAGCTACACCACTTCTTAGTTTATATATACAATCTTTTGCTGTTTGTATTAATTTGTCTTCACTATTTGTATATATATAATATGCATTTCTAGTTTTTGTCATATCAAGTATTGCTGTTTGTATTCCCCTAGATGCCAATAAATGTGCTACATTATTTACTATAAATGATGTTCCATTTTTTGTAGTACCTACAAAACTCACTATTTTTTTATCTTTTGTAATTAAAGTATTAAAATCATAAGATATAGGCTTATATTGTGTTTCTGTTATTTCATTATTACTTCTTGCATAATTATAGCTACCTATATTATTTGTATCATCTGATTCTTCTGAGTCAAGATCAAATAAATTTATTTCTTCTTGCTCTTCCTCATTGCTAGATTGAATATTTTTATTATCAATCTCAAATACATTTATATCTTCTTGCTCATTTCCATTTGTTTCTATTTTTTGGTCTACATTATCTGTTTCTACTTCGTCCAAATTAAATAAATCTACTAGATCTTCTTTTTCTTCTGTCTGTATTTGCTCTGCAGGTGGATTTTTTCTAGGTCTGCCTCTTCCCCTTTTTGGTGTTTCTATTTTTTGCTCTCCTTCAGGAACAACTTTTTTAGGTCTGCCTCTTCCTCTTTTTGGTGTTTCTATAACTTCTGGTATTTCGTCTACTTTAATATCATCCATATCATCTTCAACAAAGGTCTCTTGCATAACATTAGTTGTTGCTTCTATTTTTGGTTTTTCTTGTTTTATAAGTCTTTTTACTTGTGATTTATTTACCCCAGATGGTATTATAATAGGTTTTGTTATATTAGGTTTGTTAGTCTCGTCTTTTATCATTTCAACTTTAAGGGGTTCCTGTCTTTTTGTTTCTTCTACTTTTCTTGTACTATATTGATTAAATCTTGGCTTTTCTTTATTACTTCCACCAGTGTAATCTACAAGTTCCTGATATTTTGGAGATCTTTCTTCTAAAACAGCTTTTACTCCCATAGGAAGATAACGAATTATAATTTTTAATTGGGCATCAGTATATTGAGAAACGATATTATTAAAGCTGTCTACATATTTGTCTTCATTTTTACCTAGTCTTTTATAATGAGCCAAAATGTTTTGTACTTCTGTTTCACTAACACTGTCTTCGCTTTCAACTTGGTAATTTACATTTTCTGCTTCTATCTTGTAATATATTTTTGCTTCTTTTTTTGTTCTAGGTTTATTAATTAAATTACAAACTTCATCTATACTTCTATCTTGACCTACTATAGCATTATATATTCCTATGCCAAATAGTTTAATTAACATCTCATCTGATTTACTTCTTCTATCTGTACAAATAAGTATAATGTCTGTATCATTACCTTCTGCATCTGTAGCTTCATCACTTATGTTATCTAATTTTTCAAATAAAAATTTATCTATTGTATCATAATTATTATTAGCAAATGGTTCTAAATCTTCACTTATTACCACTCTATCATAAGTTTTATCTTTTTGTAATTCTTTTAAAATTGCATTAAAGTAATATACATTTTTATATGATAATATCTCTTTATATTCTTTTTGATATTTTTTTACTATTGCATCAGAAATCTCATCATTATTAACTGCAAATAAAACTTTCATGCTTTTAACCCCTCCAACCTCTTACTACTATTGCAAATATAAGTGGCAAAACTTGGCATATTACTAATATTGTTATAAATGCTACTATTAATGCAAATCCTCTTTGTTTCATATCTAATCTCCTCGTCCCTAATACATATTGATATAGAGCTCCTATTGCAATCCCCACAAAACATAGAGGTATACTATATATTCTAACTTTATTTAAGATAAATGCTGCAGTTCCGTAACTTTCAGATCCATATTTTCTTATATAATCATCCATTTCAGTTTTTGTTTCTTCTTTAATTTCTATTAGCTCACTTGCAGTATTTGTATTTGTTGTGTCTATTTCTTCTACGGCTATTACTGTTCCAAATATTGATAATAATATTATTAAAATAATTATTGATATTGCTAGTTTTTTCATTATGGTTTTGCCCCTCCTTGTTAATTCCTTCTTTTACTTATAACATCATACAATATTATCAAAAAAATAGCAAGAAAATTATTCATTTTTTATAATTTTTGTTTAGACAAAAAATTAACAATATGTTAAAAGCACAATCACAATATTTGTGGTTGTGCTTTTAACTCAATAGCTTAGAACTGTTGATTACTTCCAGAATCAAGGATTATATTTATACCAAGTTTTTCCAAAACAACTTGCTTTCAAAATAAATCCTTTTCTTTCTAAAACTTCTTTCCTCGGTGCACATCTTGATCTAAATGCCACTAAATTTGAATTTACAATGTCTGCACCAAGGTCACTAAGTTCCCGCTTAAGAAATTCCGGAATTTTAGGAGTATCAGCCATTTGGCTTTACCCCTCCTTTCATTTTAATCTTACAACTAGTTGCAAGAGACTTCACCAAAGGTGAATATCTACTTTTATTATAATTCTTAAGTTTTATTATGTCAATATTATTGTTGTAATCATATATTTAAATTTACACATGATTTTCATATAAAAAAACACTCTTTTGTATGAGTGTTTTTTTGTTTTATTTATTATTCTGCTGATCCTTCACTAACTTCAGCTTCTGGAGCTTCATAAGCTTCTAAAATAGCTGATTGGATTTTTTCTCTAGTTTCAGCATTAATTGGATGAGCTATATCTTTAAATTCTCCGTTTGGAGTTTTTCTACTTGGCATAGCTATAAATAATCCATTTTGACTTTCGATAACTTTAATATCGTGGATTACGAATTCATTATCGAATGTTACAGAAGCAACAGCTTTCATTCTGTTTTCTGAATTTACTTTTCTTAAACGTACATCTGTTATTTGCATTTTATATGTGCACCGCCTTCCAATGTTTTATATATTATTATACATGTTTTATTATGTACATTTATTATATTCGCCAAAAAATATTTTTTTCCTTCTTTATTTTACAATATTATTTTTTGGATTCACATTTTTATCAATATTGCATATTATATACAAATTTATGTATTTTATACTTAATTTGATTAAATTGTAATTTGTGTGATTAAATTAATTTTAAATCTGTAGGGGTCGCACCCCTGGGCGACCCTTAAATATTGATATGCGGGTCGCCGTGGGCGGCGACCCCTACAACATTTGCAATTAAATTTGACATGTCCCTGCGGGCGATTAAAATCGCCCCTACATCGGCTGCAATAAATTTGCTGTTTGCGGGAGGGTGTGGAACCCCGCCCCTACATCGTCTGCAATTAATTTCTAATCTCCAACCTCTAACCTCTAATCTCTAAAAAACAAATTACAATTATCTGCTAAATAATAATTTTCGCCCAAAATTATTGAATTTTTTTTATTTAACATATATAATTTTTCTGGTATAGAAAGGTGTTGTGACTAAAATGATTAATTCTAACATTAATAATATTGAAAATTTAAAAAAATATAAACATATACATATGATTGGTATTGGCGGAATCAGTATGAGCGGAATTGCAGAAATTTTACATAACTGGGGTATATTTGTTACTGGTTCTGATGCTGTAAGAAGTAGAATAACAGATAGATTATCAAGTCATGGTATTTTTGTTTCAATAGGGCATGAAACAAATTTGGTAAAAAAAGCTGATTTAGTTGTATATTCTGCTGCTATAAAGCAAGATGACCCAGAACTAGTAGAGGCAAGAAATAATAATATAACTACTATAGAAAGAAGCGATTTTGTAGGATATATTACAAGGATATATAAAGATACTATTGGAATTTCAGGAACACATGGCAAAACAACTACTACTTCTATGGTTTCCTTGTGTTTTATAGAAGCGGGTCTTGACCCTACAATACAGGTTGGAGCAATATTAAAACAGATTAATGGAAATAACAGAGTTGGAAACAGTGACTATTTTATTTTAGAATCTTGTGAATATGTAGAAAGTTTCTTAAAATTTAGTCCTAAATCTACAATAGTTTTAAATATAGATAATGATCACTTAGATTATTTTAAAAATTTAGATAATATAAAAAAAGCTTTTGCTAAATATGTTGCTCTTCTACCTTATGATGGATTATTAGTTATGAATGCAGATGATCCAAATTGTAAAGAGTTAAGATCTGCTACAGAAGCTAAAGTTGTAACTTTTGCTATTAAAAATGAAAAAGCAAATTTTGTTGCAAAAAATATTTCTTTTGATAATAAAGGATTTGCAAAATTTGATGTTTACCATAATAATTATTATTTTGCAGAAATGAAATTATCAGTTCCGGGCATTCATAACGTTATGAACGCACTAGCGTGTATTGCTCTTTGTTTCGAATATGGTATTGATAAGTATGTTATAAAATCAGCACTTTTAAAATTTACTGGTGCAAATCGTAGATTTGAATTAGTAGGATCTTATCAAAATATTGACATTTATGATGATTATGCACATCATCCTAGTGAAATTTTAGCAACAGCTAACGCCTTAAAAAACAAAAATTACCGCCAATCTTGGGTTGTTTTTCAACCACATACATATAGTAGAACAAAACTGCTTTTAGATGATTTTGCAAAGGTGCTTACAAATTTTGATAATATAATAATTACAGACATATATGCAGCTAGAGAAATAAACACCTATAACATTTCATCACAAGATTTAGTAGATAAAATTAATACTTTAGGAAAAAATGCAGTACACATTTCATCATTTGATAATATTGCAAAATTTATTAGAGAAAGGGCTTGCCCAAATGATATAGTTTTAACAGTTGGTGCAGGTACTGTAACAGAAATAGGAAGAAAAATATTGGCATAAACATTTGAAATTTTTAAGACAGACTTTTTCCTTTCAAATTTTGAAAGAAAAAAGTCTGTCTTAAAAATTTCATTTATCTTATTAAATATATTGCAATTACAATTACACCTACTATCACTCTATATATTGCAAAAATATTGAAACTACCTTTTCTTAAATATTCTAATAGGAATTTAATAACAAATATTCCTACTATAAAACTTGTAAGTACTCCAATTACAAATGGCAAATTAAACACAAAGTCTTTTAATTTATATATAGTAGCAGCAAATACTATAGGAGCCGAAAGCATAAACGAATACTTAGCAGCAGACTCTCTTTTAACTCCCATAAATCTTCCTGTTGTCATTGTTATACCTGAGCGTGATACTCCTGGTATAAATGCTAAACATTGAGAAAGTCCTATTAAAAAAGTTTGCTTTAGTGTCATATCTTTATATTCTGTTTCTGATTTACAATTTTTATCTACAAAATATAAAATTATTCCCATAACAATTAATGCTATAGCAATTATTATAGGTTTGTTTAGATAGTCTTCTGCATAATGATCTAATATAAAACCTATTATTCCACCTGGTATAGTTGCTAAAACTATATACCAAAACATTTTACCTTCCTCAGACTTTTGTTTTTTTATTACCTGATTAAATCCTCCAACTATTAGTTTTATCCAGTCTTTAAAGAAAAATATTACTATCGCAAGTAAAGTTCCTGCATGTAATGCTACATCAAATGCTTCAAACGCAGTATTAAAATCTGCTGATGAAGTCCAATTAAAAATCCAAGGAATTAAGTTTAAATGTGCAGAACTTGATATTGGCAAAAGTTCTGTAAGCCCTTGAACTATTCCTAATATTATTGATTGTAATATTGTCATTTTTTATTTCCTCCTATAATATTTTTTCTAATGTTCCTTTAATATATTCTGCTGCAGTAAGCGGGGCTACCTTTCCTGGTAATCCTAAGGCTTTTATAGTTTTTATCCCATATTCTTTTGCCTTTACAAAATCAATTCCCCCTGGCATAGATGCAAGTTCTATAATTAAAGTTTCTTTATTAATAAGTTCTAATTTTTTAGAATCTAATATTAATTTTGGCACTGTGTTAAAAATAATATCATATTTATTTTCTAGCTTTTTTTCTAATTCATCTATATGGATACTAATATATCCTAATGTTTTTATCCATGCAATATCACTTTCTTTTCTAGCCATACAATATACTTCTGCTCCCAAGTTCTTTAAGTTTTTAGTTAAAAGTTTCCCTATTCTTCCAAAACCTAAAAC
>CALXNI010000148.1 GCA_944389715.1 uncultured Clostridia bacterium
AGAAACATTTCTTAAAATATTTGCAGCAATCTCATCAAAATTAATATAATGTTTTTTATCTTCTTTTGTGAGCCTACCAGAAATTGATTCCTCTCTAAAACTTAACCATTCTTTTAAAATATCATCACTAACTTCTCTAAAATTATTCATAATCAAAACCTCCATAAATTTATTAAAATAATTGGGCTCAAAATGGGCACACAACTCACCAAAAATAACCCAAAATCACATAAATTTACAAAGTTAAAAAATTGGGCACACCGAATATACCAACAAATACACCTCAAAACTAGATTTACCAATACTTTACGAGCTTTACTCATAACCCGAAGGTAATATAAAATTTAAAAAATAGAAATAGATTAACTAGAATGATTATTAAAAAAACAATAAATATGTTATAATATCTATGAATATTAATAGAAAGATATAAAAAATAAGTATTTAAATAATGAAAGGAATAAATTCGTAGATAGCAGATATGGCGATTATATTAACGATGATGAAAATTTATCAAACTGTAAATTTATAATTTTTAAAGAAAATATTTTTATAAATAAAATATAATCCTTTAAAGCTTTAAAGGAGGAAATAAATGGAGCAAACAGAAATAACAAAAAAACTTATTAAAAAATATAGTTTAAAAGATCAGCAAAAAATATTATTAAAAGAATTAAAATTTATTTCAAAGGAGGAAAAAATAGAATTAAAAGACCTAATAATGTTATTAAATTGCTATCAAGGAATAGTTTATAAAACAGATGATTGTTGGACAAGAATAAATTTAAAAAAAGATATTCAATAAAAAAATATATTAAAATAATAAAAATAGACCTAAAATATCTAAAACAATATGGCGAAAGAATGTATGCACAAGAGGAAATCAAACAGATTTGCAGTATATATTCAGTTGAATTTGAACATTTTATAACGTATATGAATAGAAATAAAATATCGTATTATGAGAGTATGTATATAATACAAAAAAATAAAGAAGGGATATGGATAGGAAAAAAACCAGAGATATCAAAAGAATTTTTAAAAGAAAATTTAGAAAAAATCGAAGAAAGTTTAGAAAAATTATCTAATACAATTGTAAGAAGATACCAATGTTACTGGTTAAAAGAAAGAATAAAAAACGGAGCATTTGAGGAAATAATAAAGCATGGTGAAATAGAAAAAAATTATAAATTTGATTCTAATAGATGTTTAGAAAAACTATTTTATAGAGCAAAATGTGAAATGCTTAATATATTAATACAAGAATTTAAAAATATGAATTTTAATAACAATATACTAAACATCACTCGTGAAGAAAACGAAGAAGGCAATATTGATGAATGGTTATATCCAATAGAACTAAATGTTATATCATGTTTAATATTAGAAGAAATAAGATTTAATATAAACGATGTATTAATAAACAGAGCTCAAACTTTAAAAAGAATTTATATGAAATTAAATATAACAAAACAAGTATTCTATGAAAATTTAAAAAATATTCAAAAAACATTAATAGATTGTGGAAAAGTAAAAGTATGTAAAAATGGGAAGGTCATAATAAATGAAATATAATAATAAGCTAAAAATAAAAAATGGGTTTATAGTAGATGAAATAATTACAAAATTTAAAGCAAAACTTAGATAGTACAACTTATAATTTAAAAATAATGCAAAAAGAAGAATTAAAAATATTAAAAACGATTTTAAAAATAAATAATATAGAAAGCATAAGACAATTAAAAAATTATTCAACTGCAAGATATTACACAATACCTAAATTAGAAAAATTATTGTCGGAGATAATAATAGAAGGTGGTTTTTCAACCCAATAAATTATAAAGGAGAATAAAATGCAAGAAAATGAATTTAAATATTATGAAAGTATAGGCAATTGGAATTTTACAGATATAAAATACATAACAGAAAAATTAACAAATTGGGATTTTTATGAAATAATAAAAGAAAACACAAATCAAAAGTCATTATGTCTAGACTTAGGAACTGGAGGAGGAGAAAAGGTTTTAGAAAAATATCCAAATGTAGGAATGCTAATTGCAACAGATTTTTCAAAAGAGATGATAACTACTGCAAAGAAAAATGCAAAGAAATATCCTGATAAAAAAATAAAATTTGCATATATGGATAATTTAAAAATTACTTTTCCAAACAATATATTTGATTTAGTTTCTGCAAGGCACACAATTATAGATGCAAAACAAATATATAATTGCCTTAAGAAGAATGGAATATTAGTAATTGAAGGAATAGATAAAAATGACTGCATAGAATTAAAACAAATCTTTGGAAGAGGCCAAGCATATAATGACAAAATATCAATCTCACAAAAGGATTATAAAGATATAAAAGAAGCAGGATTTAGTAGTATTAAAAAAGTAGAAATTTTAGAAAATGAATATTATAAAACGGAAGAAGATTTAATGGCATTGTTATTAAAAACTCCTATATTAGATAATTTTTCAGAATTTGAAAATAATGAGTTTGAGCATTATAAAATAATAGAAAAAGAATTATTTAAAAAATATGTACAAAAATATAAAACAGAAAAGGGAATACTCTTAAAAAGAAGACTATATGGAATAGTAGCAATAAAATAAAAAGGTTTTTAGCCTTTTATTTTATTTTCTTTGAAACAATATAGTCTCTTACTATATAATTATTTTTGGTGTAGAAGTTTAACCCTTTTTTATTAGGACCAAATACTTCTATATTAATTCTTGAGCAATCTATATTTTTAAAATAAGTTTCCATTTTATTTAACAAAAATTTCCCAACACCATTTCCACGTATATTATTTTTTACAATTAATTCTAATACTTCTCCTGTTTTAGCACAATCATTGGTTAGTTTATCTATTTCGTCCGTTTTGGAAACTACTCCAATAATTAAGCCAATAATATCATTTTCACTTTTTGCTAAATATATTTTCCCGCTTTGATTTTGCACTTTTTTCATATCCATTTTAAAACTATCTTCTCTATAATTAGGTAGAAATACTTGTGTATGCCAGTCATCTACATCTATTAAATAATTTTGCAATTCAACAAGCAAATCTTTAATTTGCTCATCATATTTTGAATCATATTCAATAATTTCCAATATTAAATCCTCCAATTAATTTGATAAAGTATAGTTTGATTTTAAATTACAGCATTTTCTAATAAAGTTATTTTTTTCTCATCACAATCCAATTCACAATTTATTCCATAAGGAATTATTCCTATAGGTTCACTATGTCCAAAATTGCAATTATAGATTATAGGTAAATCTTCTCTCTTAGCTTCTTCTCTAATTACTTTAATATATGATTGCTTATATTCTTCATAATATGTTTCATTTTGTGGCTTACCTATAATAACTCCATTTATAACATCTAAGATTCCTTGTGCATGTAAATTCCTTAAAAAATATGTAACATATTGAGGAGTAGGTTTTTCTTCACTAGTTTCTATAAAAAGGATTTTATTTCTCCATTCATCTAAAGATGGCCAAATTTCAGTATTATTAATCATATTTAAAAGTTCGATACATCCCCCTAAAAGTTTACCTCTTACTTTGCCTGTACCTTGTAAAATTTCATAACCTTTTGTATCTGGCAACTTAGTTTTAATTTTGTCTATATTATTTTCATTCCAATCTATATGCTCATTTGTCCAATAATTGCATTTTTTAATTTCATAATTAGTACAATTCTGAAATAATATATTTTTTACAGTTTCAACAGTATAATCATACATACCACCATATTGAGCAAAATTATGCATGATACAAGGTCCGTAAAAAGAAGTAACTCCTGCTTTGTACATCATAAAATGATTAGCAGTTGTATCTGAAAAACCTGTGAAAATTTTAGGATTATTTCTTATAACATCATAATCTATATATGGCAATAATCTAATTGTATCGTCACCACCAGTTGAAGATATAATTGCTTTTATAGATGGATCCTTAAAAGCATCCATCCAATCTTTTGCTCTAAGTTCTGGATGCTCATATAAAAATTTGCTACCTTTTAAAGTATTTGGCATAGCAACTAAATTAAGACCAAATTCATTTTTTAAAAAATCTTTTGCGATACTAAATTTATGTACGAATTTTTCATCTCCAAGTCCACCCCAAGATAAACTTACAACTGCGACCGTATCACCTTCTTTTAATCTTTTTGGTTTAATCATAAAGCACCTCCTATAACTTTTTTTCCATAATATACATTTTATCTTTGTTTAATTTTTTTAATCCGTTTTTATATTTATATCCTAGTTTACTATAAAATTCACATGCAGTTATTGAGGCAGGAATTACTAACTTTTTTGCATTTATTTCTTTTGCATAATCTTCAATTTGAAAAGTTAGCATTTTACCAATACCTTTTTTATGATACTCTTTATCAACAAAAACACTTAATATCCAATATTCTCCATCATCATTATACCATGATTTATCTAATCCTGCAGTACCTACAACGATATCGTTTTCTAAAGCTACAAATGTTTTTGTCCTCTTTGAAAAATTTTCCTTTACCTTAGAAGCTGTAAATTCTTCGGCATGTTTTTTTACAAAATCAATTCCATAATCTTTGGAATTGATTTCTAATAAATTTGTAGTAATAATATTCGAAATTTGTTCAGCATAATTATTATTGTAATCTACAATTATAAAATTGTTTAGAGTGTATGCAATTTCAACTTCTTCTAATTTAATATTATTTACAACAGATTTTCTTGTACCAACGATTTTGCCTCCCATTTTTTTGTAGAAATTAATGGAAGGAATATTTCCTTTTAAACACCAAATTATCATATTTATAGTATTGCTTTTAATAAAATAATCTTTAGCAAAATTAAATAACTTTGTACCGATTCCTTGCCTTTTAAGTGATGGCTCAACATATAAAACATGAATTTCTGCATTATATGAACTGTTTTCATCATCAGGCTTTCCAAAACGTATTACTCCTAATATTTTGTTATTATTTTCATATACAAATATGTGATTATCTTTATTTTGACTTGCAATGTTTTTGCTCCAGCCTTCAGTCATTTTACTAATAGACATGCTATTTAAAAAATTTTGATTAATTAAACCTTTATATGAAGTTTGCCAACCAGAAACAATTAGTCTG
>CALXNI010000149.1 GCA_944389715.1 uncultured Clostridia bacterium
GGCGGACACAAGGCCCGCCCCTACAACGTTTGCAATAAATTTGACATGTTTTTACGGGCGATTAAAATCGCCCCTACAACGTCTGCAATTAATTTCTAATCTCCAACCTCTAATCTCTAATCTCTAAACTACAATTTATCTCTAATTTTATTATTAATATTTTTATCTTTTTTATACGTTTTAATTAATGAATAAATCTCATATATTGTTATTAATAGCAAAAAAATTCCAAAATACTTTTTTAGAAGAGTTACATTCATTTTCACAGACATTTTTGCACCAATTATTGCACCTATAATTCCAGAAACAGCAACAGGTATTCCAATTTTCCAGTTTATTAATTTTTCTTTAATTGTAGTAATAATAGCAGTAATGGAAGTAGGAACAAAAAAAACTAAATTTGTTGCTTGAGCTATATGTTGATCTACTCCCATAAAAACAGAAAGTATAAGAATAAGTATTGTACCTCCTCCCATACCTGTTCCACTTACTGTGCCTGATATTATTCCAGTTAAGACTTCTAACATAATACTCCCTCGTATTTTTAATTTAAACAAGAATTACATAATCATTTTTATAGACACATATATTAAAAAAATAATAAATATTATTTTTAAAATTTTATCAGATAATTTCTTTAATAACTTTGCTCCAATAAATCCGACCTATTATTCCACCAATAGCACATTTTATCCCAATACTCCAGTCAATATAATTATTATTATAGTAAAATAATCCACTAGTTATAACCATTGGTAAAATTGCAAAAACAGAAGTTGCTCTTGCCTCTGCTTCATTTAGTTTAAACATATGAACTAATGCAGGTACAACAATCATTCCTCCTCCAGCTGCAAAAAGTCCACTAATAAATCCAGCAATTATACCAATTGATACTTTTTTAATCATCTTCTTCTAACTTTTCTTTTCCTTGTATGCTACATTTTTTAAACATTTCTTCTGCTAAATTTGTAAGTTCATTATCACATTTTAGCATCTGAAATATTATATCTTTTTTTAATTCCTCATTCTGTATATTTTCTGCTTTATCAAGAAAAGCTTGCAATTCTTTTAAATATTTTTGGCTATTTGCCTTCCAATTTTCATTTTCTAGTTTTTTCATATTTTTATTTTTACAAAATATCATAGTTTTATACTCCCATTTTTTACAAAATAATAAAATTTTAATTTTTCTATAATATTTAATAGCCTTTTAAACGTTATTTAATTAAAATTTTATTCTTTTTCATATTATACTAGTTTTTTTACTGGTAGGCAACTTTTTATTACGTTTATCGTTATATTAATTTTAGTCCATGTTATTTTAAAACATTAAATGATAAAATTTATAAAAATTTTAAAAGTGAGAGGCTATAGCATATGGAGGTGTTTTATGATTAAAATTAAATTGTCCGATTTATTAGGAAAGCATAAAATGACGCAAAAAGCATTATCCGAGATTACTAATATTAGACCTGCAACTATTTCAAAAATGTATTATGAAGAAGTAAAAAGAATTGATGTAAAGCATTTAAATAATATTTGTAAAGCATTTAATTGCGAAATTTCTGAACTGTTAGAATACATTCCAGATGAGAAAAAATGAGGGAATCTCCCCTCACTTTCATTTTTTAATCAATATTTTCATCTTTTATATAATACTTTGTTCCTAACATTTTATCTGGAAGATATTGTTGTTCTACCTGATGATTTGGATAATCATGAGGATATTTGTACCCTTTACCATAACCGAATTCTTCCATTCCAGAAACTGGAGCATTTCTTATATGCATAGGAATTTCTCCTGTATCTTTTGTTCTTACATCTTCTAAAGCTCTATTTATTGCCAAATATGTTGCATTTGATTTTTTAGAATTTGCTACATACACTGCAGCTTCTGACAATATTATCCTAGCCTCTGGCATTCCAACTGCTGCTACAGCTTGCATTGCGCTATTTGCAACTACTAATGCATTAGGATTTGCAAGTCCTACATCTTCTGCAGCGGCAATTACTATTCTTCTTGCTAAAAAAACTGGATCTTCTCCGCCTTCTATTGCTCTTGCTAAGTAAAATACTGTTGCATCTGGATCGCTTCCTCTCATTGATTTTATAAATGCACTTATATTATCATAATGACTATCACCATTTTTATCAAATATTGACTTTTTCTTTCCTGTGCATTCTGCAGCAATTTCATTTGTTATATTTATTATTCCATTGTTATCTACAGGAGTTGTAAGTACTGCAACTTCCAAACTATTTAATGCAGTTCTAACATCTCCATTTGAAATCTCTGCAATTTTTTGTAATGTGTTATCTTCTATATTTATATTATAATTTCCTAAACCTTCAGGATTTTTTATTGCTTTTTTTAGTATAGTAAATATATTGTCTGTTGTTAATGGATTTAATTTAAATACCATTGACCTTGAAATCAATGCCTTATTTACTTCAAAATAAGGATTTTCTGTAGTTGCTCCAATTAATATAACAGTTCCATCTTCTACAAATGGAAGTAATGCATCTTGCTGAAGTTTATTAAATCTATGTATCTCATCTATAAATAAAATACATTTTCCACTAGGATTAAGGAAAGGATTTTTAGCTTCATCTATTGCTTTTTTTATATCACTTATTCCACTTGTTACTGCATTTAGTTTTACAAATTTATATTTAGTAGTGTTACTGATAACTTTTGCAAGAGATGTTTTTCCGTGATCCTGTTGGGCCCCATAGTATTATACTAGATAATCTATCTGCTTTTATTGTTCTGTATAATACTTTATCTTTTCCTAATATTTCTTCCTGCCCTACAAATTCATCTAATGTTTTTGGCCTTACGCGGTGGGCTAAGGGTATATTTAAATCCATATTGTTCTCCTTTTCATTTAGATAAATTGTGATTTCAGAAACAAATTACAATTTACAATTAATTCCTTCCTAAATATTTTAATGCTTGTTTTATTATTTCTTCTAATTCTAAATTTTTAATGTCTATTTTTTCTAATGTTTTTTCTATTTCTTTTCTAGTATAGCCTAAAACTTGAAGTGCTGCAATAGCTTCTTCTGCATCACTTTCTCTTTCAATTATATTATTTATTTCTTTATTTTCTTCTACTGCATTTTCTGTTTTTAATTTATCCTTTAATTCTAAAATAATTCTTGCTGCTGTTTTTTTGCCCACTCCTGGTATTTTTACAAGTTTTGATACATCATCTGAAATTACTGCTAGTGCAAAACTTGACGGACTTATTTGTGATAGCATTGTTATTGCAGATTTTGCTCCAACTCCGACTTACAGATATTAAAAGTTCAAACATTCTTAATTCTTCATTAGAAGAAAATCCATATAAACTAATGTTATCTTCTCTTACATAGTAATATGTATAAACTTTAACGACCTCTTCTAATTCTCCTAAACTTTCAATTGATTTTGATGGCATAAACACTCTATACCCAATTCCTTGTACATCAATTATAACATAGCTATCTGTTTTTGTATCTAAAATTCCTTTTACATATGCAATCATTTTAATTCTCCTTGCAAACAAATATTCTGTTAATATTTTATCATAATAAATTAATTTTGCAATAGTTTTCTATACAAATTCTTGATAGCTGGAATTTGGTTTTTTAAATATCTATACTCTTTGCAAATAATTCTAAATATCATATATTTTTAATTAACAGCAACCTTAAGAATTGATTGATTTTATGTAAATATTATGTTATAATTTAATGATATCAAGAATGTCCTTGGAACCGAAAAGGTAGTTGTTGTTTGCTCCCAGCTTGGTGTTCCTCTTGCAGTATATGGAGGAAACAGCGTTTATTGGGAAATTCCAGACGATTTACCCAAAACAACAAAGCTCAATATTGATGGTCTTGCCCTCTATATTCACCGAGCAAATTATATCTTGCTTGATGGCGATATGATAAAATAATTAATACTCTAAACTCGAACAAGTGCCCCATAATCTTTATAGAGATTATGGGGCTAATCCTTTATTCAACCGTTACTGATTTTGCAAGGTTTCTCGGCTTATCAACATCTAAGCCTTTTTCTTTTGAAATATAGTATGAAAAAAGTTGCATTGGTATTACAGAGAGTATTGGTGATATTAATGGATTTGTTTTTGGTATTTTTATTATTTCACTTATTCCATCGTTTTTTATATCCTCACTTGTAACTGCAAGTACTTTTGCTCCTCTTGTTACAACTTCTTGCACATTACTGATTGACTTTTCTAATAATTTTTTATTTGTCATTGTTGCAATTACTGTTACACCGTTTTCTATTAAAGCTATTGGCCCATGTTTTAGTTCTCCTGATGCATAAGCTTCTGAATGAATATATGAAATTTCTTTTAATTTTAATGAGCCTTCTAGGCTTACTGCGTAATCAGTTCCTCTTCCTAAAAAGAACATATCTTTTTCTTTATATACTTTTTTGGCAAATTCATAAATCTGATTTGTATCTTTTAAAGTTTCTTCTATTTTTGATGGCAAATTTAGTATATCACTTTTTAAATTTTTAATTATATCTTTTTCTACCCTTTCAAGTTTTTCTGCAAAATACATAGCTAAAATATTAAGTAAAACTACTTGTGATGTATATGCCTTTGTTGAAGCAACTGCAATTTCTGGTCCAGCATGTGTATAGATTGAATAATCTGCTTCTCTAGTTATTGAGCTCCCTATTACATTTGATATTGCAAGTGTTTTTGCTCCTTTTGTTTTTGCAAGCTTTAGTGCAGCTATTGTATCTGCTGTTTCTCCTGACTGGCTAATATATATACAAAGTGTTTTTTCATCTATTAATGGATCTCTATATCTAAATTCTGATGCAATATCTACTTCTATTGGTATTTTGCAAATTTTTTCAAATGTATACTTGCTAGCTAATCCTGCATGCATCGCAGTACCACATGCAACTATATATATTTTATTTATATCTTTTAAATAATCTTTACTAAAATCTAAATCTTCTATCTCGATAGTTCCATTATCTAATTTTGCACCTATTGTTTCTCTAATTGCCCTAGGTTGTTCATAAATTTCTTTAAGCATAAAATCTTCATATCCATCTTTCTCTGCAGAAAGTGCATTCCATTCAATACTCTTTATAGCTTTTTGAATTTCTTTTAAATCTTGATTATAAAATTTTACATCATTTCTTGATAATTCTACTATTTCGTTGTCATCTAATAAATAGAAATCTTTTGTATAAGAAAGAATAGCTGGTATATCTGATGAAATATAATTTTCTCCATTTCCCTTACCTATTACTAATGGGCTATCTTTTCTAACTACAATCATTTTATCTTTATTGTATACTGATAGTATTTCTATTGCATAGCTTCCTTTTAAATCACTACAAGTATTTTTAACTGCTCTTAATATTTTTTTGTTGTCATCTATTTTGTCTTGCATAAAATAATAATGTATTAAGTTCGGTATTACTTCTGTATCTGTAGCTGATACAAATTTATACCCTTTTTCTACCAAAAAATTTTTTAGTTCATGATAATTTTCTATTATCCCATTATGTACTACAGCAAATGAATTGCTATTATCTACATGTGGATGGGAATTTTCTTTTGATGGTTTACCATGTGTTGCCCACCTTGTATGAGCAATTCCTATTGTTCCAACTAAACTGTCAATTCCATCTAATTTATATAAATTATTTACTCTTCCTTTATTTTTCATTAATTTTATTTTGTCATTTTCCATTGTTGCTATTCCTGCTGAATCATATCCTCTATATTCTAATCTTAAAAGTCCATTAATAAGTATAGGACTTGCTTTTTTGTTTCCTATATAACCTACAATTCCACACATTGTTTATTCCTCCTAAATTTTTTTTGGAATTGAAAGTATAACAAAATAGAAGTTTTATATTACCTTTGTTCTAATATTGCTATTAGTTTTTGTGTAATACTTAATGACAAACTTTGGTGCCATAGAACCATCCGCCGAATATTTCGATAAGTTCTAATCCTCGTTAGCAAAAAAATTGCCCTGGCGCTTATATTTACTGTTTTTTCTCCCTCCTTTTATATAATTATTTACTTTTGTTACTTTCAATATACTGTATTATATTATACTAATTCTTATTTTGAAGCAAGTCTTTTGATAAAATATTATATTAAATAAATTGTAATTTGTGTGATTGAGAGCGTTGGACGTGAGGTCACAAAATTTCATGAATATGAAATTTTGCCTCCGTCCTAGCGACTGGTAATATAAACATATTATTTGGTTTGGATATTTCGGAATGTATTGGTAATTCATTTGTAGGGGTCGGTCTTGACCGACCCGCAAAATTAATTGTTTTCTCGGGCGGACACAAGGCCCGCCCCTACAGCATTTGCAATAAATTTAACATTTTTTTGCGGGCCATTAAAATCGCCCCTACAACGTTTGCAGTAAATTTCGTACATTTTCCGGACGGCAGATTGCCGCCCGTACATATTTAAATGCTAATCTCCAATCTCTAACCTCTAATCTCTAAACAACAAATTACAATTTGAATTTTTAATAATAAATAATTTTTAAATAATATTTTATATTTTTAAAATTTATGTTATTATATATTTGGTTATAATATTAATACAAGGAGACCAACTATGAAAAATTATTATGAAATATTAGAAGTGAGTGAAAATGCTTCAGCTGAGGTTATTGAAAGAGCTTATAAGGTTCTTGCAAAAAAATATCATCCAGATGGCTGGCCACATGATAAATCATATTGGGCAGAAAGCAAATTTAAAGAAATTACGGAAGCATATGAAGTTTTATCTAACGAGACCTCAAGAAAAGATTATGATATAAAAATAGGTCTTAATTCTTCTTTTGAAGATAAATATAATGACTTATATTCTAAACACGAAAAACTAAAGCAAGAAGTTAATAATCTTAAAATTAAAAATGAGTCAGATAAATATATTAATAAAGAAGAAAATATAAATAGATATGTAAAACCAAATACTTCTTATTTTAAAAAATATTTTAATCAAATTGGAAATCTAATTCAAAATGAAAAGCAAAAACCTGCTGAAGAGCGTTCAAAAGATTTTAAAGCCTTAATTTTAACAATTATTATAGTCTCGATTTTACTTTTTATATTTTGGAAAGTTCCATTTTTAAAAAAATTATTATTCCCTTAAAATTCGGGAATATTTTTTTATATTTTTACCAATAATATTGTTATAAAGCATTTGTGGGCATCTTAGTAAATATTAATATATAAGTTTCTGTAAAAGTATACCTATTAATGCTATATTCAAATAATAAAAGTTACTTTACTAAACGTATAGGTTCATTTATAGCTGTGTTAGCTAAAGTAACTAAGTCTATTAGATAAATATTTTTTCTATCTAATAAATAAGAGAGGTGTAAATATGGCTCTAGATTACAATGTTATTGGAGAAAGGTTAAAACAGGCAAGGTTAAATAAAAAATTAACTCAAGAAAAGCTAGCAGAAAAAATAGATGTTTCTGTTGCTTTTTTAAGTAGAATTGAACGTGGAAGTTCTCTTATAAGTCTTAAAAGATTAAATCAAATATGTTCTATTTTAGAAATTTCAGAAGGTGAAATTTTAAACGGAGTTTCTAAAGATTCTCATAGTTATCTAAATAAAGATTTTTCTAATTTGCTAAAAAATTGTCCACCAGAAAAAATAAGTCTTATTTATAAAGTTGCAAAAGTGATTGTAGAAGATTAATATACAACAAAAAAAGGCCTTCAAGGTCTTTTTTGTTGTATTATATAATATAATTAATTGTTTAAAAATGAAAAATCACTATTCAAATTCACTCTTACCACAATTTTATTTTCATCATCTATTAGTTTAATTTCTGCACCTTCATTTTCAAGAGTATAATTTACATACTCCTCCTTACCTAACGCATTAAACAATGCTCCTTCAGGGAAGCCTCTCAATTGCCCTGCACTATCTACAAATTCTACTGCTAAAAATAGTTTTATAGCAACCATCCTTGCATCAACTTCATTATTACTTATATCTGCAGACAAGATATTATTATTAAGAATAAATTGTACATTAAAATAAAGTCCATCTCCACTACTAGAAACATTTACTCCCGTACCTGAAGGTGTTGCATTTATTGTATAACCTTGTGATATCATGTTTTGCGCAAATTTACTATTATTAAATATATCAGCCATTTGCGTTAGTCTTGTATCAGTATTTACATCGGTCTCTGTACTTACTGTCCCATCGAGTGAGAGTCCTTCTGTTTTATTTTCGCCTAAATTAATAGCTACCTCGGATGTTGATGCTTCTGCAACATCAATATTATCATTTTTATTATCTTCTCTTATTAATATGTATATAAATATTCCTAATAATAACAATATTAAAATAATAAAAGATATTATTAATATAATAGTTAAACCTTCTTTTTCGTTATTATATCCTGCATCATTAAAATAATCTGAGTCTAATGAATTTTTAGATTTGCTATTCTCTTCTAATTTCTCCGCTTCATTTTGTTTTTGATTTCCTTGTTGCATATTATTTTTAATTTGTATATTTCCTGTTTTATTTGACTCTGAATAGAACCATTCCGTATTTTTAATCATTTTTTTACTTGGATTGCTTCTTTCTTTATATAATGAATTTTTATTTCTTATTTTACTTGATGCTTTCATATACATAGCACTTTGTATAAATATAACACCAATTGCCATTA
Source organism: uncultured Clostridia bacterium (assembly GCA_944389715.1). GTDB lineage: Bacteria > Bacillota > Clostridia > TANB77 > CAG-508 > CAG-452. The sequence goes on from CALXNI010000149.1 coordinate 8,722, forward strand.
TTGAAGGAGTAATAAATCCTATCAATACAGCTCCTAGTACCAACAAATATCCTATTATTACTTCTTTTTGTTTCTTCATATTAAATATTATCATTACAATAGAGCCTAATACTAATATTGTTTCTGCAATATTTAGTATTGTTACAAGAGTTGGAAAATATTCGTAACTTGCACTACCTCCACTAAATATATCATTTAAATTTGTTACCAATCTTGCAAGTATTAAAACTACCAATAATATTTTTAATGTTCCCAATGTAAAAAGTGCATATCCAAAAAATTCATTTACCTTTTTAACATTCATATTTTTAACTCCCTTAATTTTTTCTTTTGAATTACAATTCTTATTTAACTATAGCACATAGGATTTTTTTTTACAATATTTTTCCAAGCCTTACATTTTATATTTTGGTTTCTAGGTTAATGTTCAGTCTAAAATTCAAAAATATATAGTATGTAGGGGCGATTTTAATCGCCC
>CALXNI010000150.1 GCA_944389715.1 uncultured Clostridia bacterium
AAAGAAGAGGCAACAAGCCTCTTTTTTATTTTACCTTATTTTGTATATTATGTATACCAAACAACGTCTTAAATTCGATTTCAAGGCATTTTTATTTTTTAGGTATATAAGTATATTGCTATTACATAAAACGTGTCTAAAACTTGAATATGGAACAATTTTGAAGTATAAAAATATATAATATATTTATTAAATCTAAAAAAATTAAAAACATTGCACAAAACTTAACTTTTGTGTAATCAACATAAAATACCAGACCTCAAAAAGCCTGGTATTTTCTTTTTTCTCTATGAAAGTAAGAAAAATAAAATGAAAATTATTTTAATAATAAAACTTTTTTCACGTTTTGTCAATCCCTGAAAGTCGAAAGTCGCTAGAGAGTTTTTCAAAAAAATTTTTCTGAAAGTCGGAAAGTCGAAAGTCGCCAAAGTCTTTTCAAAAAAAGAAGAGGCACAATACCTCTTCTCCCTGAAAATATATAATAAAAAAACATGATATATATATAAAGACCGAGCAAAGAAAGGGGAACTTTCAAAAGTCTCTATATACATCTCATATTATATCATTTGTTATCTTGAATTTCAATAACATTTTCATCATTTATATTTGGCAATGCTTCTACAATAGTCTCTGGATTTACTGGATCTGTATTATAGTCGGCAGTTGCCTTTATTTCTTGGACATCTTTCATTCCATACATATTTTTGGCTCTAAAACAATAAATTGCTGCATTAAGTTTGTTAGACATCCCCAAAGTCGCGTCGTAATTGGAAATGAAGTCCTTTGCTCTTTTTACGACGTTAGAGAACTTCACGTTTGCCATCTCGTGCTCTATTTGATAAACAGTAACTCTGTCATAGTCGATAGCCATAGACATACCTTCAACAGTAGGAGGCAAACCAGCATCAAAACATTTTTCCAAATAAGTATCAATTCTCTCTTCCATTTCTTGAACAGTTTTAGGTTTACCAAGCTTACCAAGTTCACGAGCTTCTAAACCAAGACCTAAAATTCTTTGAGCAAATTCCTTATCTTTAATTCTATTATCTTGAATCTTACCAATATTACGACCGATACCCGGAACTTTAGCCATAAAAATTCACCTCTTACAAAAAATTATAGCAGAAAAAAAATAAAAAGTAAAGCATAAAAAAACAGGTTTTTAAATGGAAGAAAATGTAAATTGCCCCAAAAAAGGGGGTTTTTGCCCCTAGTACCCCGTGATTTGCCCTTAAAATTTATTTATATTTCAATACATTCAGAGGTTAAAGGGTAAAAGGGTATATTTTTAAAATCTATATAGAGAAATTTTTTAGTATGTATATTTTTCTATATAAAGCTATGGCGATTTTTTCGACCTTTTGCCCCGAAACAGCAAATCTTAGAGTTGGAACGATTTCAGCGACCGAACATGTTCGCCTCAGAGGGCAAAGGGCAAAAAGTTGCCCCAGTTCAGTAAATTAAAGTAAACTAAAATACATTTTCAAAAAGTTATCCACAGGTTTATAAAAAAATAGGAAAATTTTTATGAAATGTACAATAAATTATTTTGATGTAGAAAAAAATTTAAAAAAAATAAAAATTGATAAAAGTTGATATATAAATAAGGGGAAGGAATTATTTACATAAAGCAAACAACAAATTTTAAAAAATGTATTGACATATAAATATATTATTTGTATAATGCAAACATAGAAAGTTGAGGTGAGAAAATGAGGAAAATATTTATTAAAAGTAAATTTAAATTCATCCGAAGTATTTGTATAATAGTTCTTTTAATTGGTGGAATATTTAGTATAGTTGAAGCACCAGCTAAAGATGAGTACATATATTATACAGTATGCAAAGGAGATACATTATGGAGCATAGCTAAAGAAAGTAATGCAGAAGATATAAGATATGCGATATATGAAATTAAAGAACTAAATAATTTAGAAGAAAGTCGGAATATATGAAGGGCAGAGAATAAAGATAAGGAAGGAGAAATAGAATGAAGTATATAGAAGAAGGTTTAGTACCTGGATTAAAGGGAATAAATAAAGGATATGTTGGAAGATATTCGAATCACGAACATATATGTGAGCTTGTATTATTAGGAATGATATATAAATCGAAAAAGAAAGAAGTCGAGAGTTTTTGTCCTTATAAAATAAAATATAAGGAAATGAATAGTTATGATGAATGTGATAACTGTATACACAACAGATATATTGAATTAACAGACGACGGAAATCATATAACAGATATATATTAAGGAGGAATAAATAAAATGAGTGATGAAATTATAAAAGTTTTAGATAGTTTATCAGAAAAATTTGGTATGACGATTGATTGGACCAGTCAGAATGTTATGCCATACTTGCAAGATTTAATGAATAGATTTATTGGTTTACAAAATGCAAAAGCAATAGCATGGATTGTAATATTATCTATTTTAGTAATAGCAATAATAATATTTATAATTGTAGGAATTAGATTAGGAAAAAAAGAAGAAGATGAGGAGATAACAGCTATAACTATATTTATAGGAATAACGGCACTAATCTGTTTGCTAATACCATTAATAGGCAATATATTTGGATTGATGCAAAACATATACACACCAGAGTTGACGCTATTAGAATATATAACTAATTATGGAGGGATGTAGATGAGTGAAGCAGACAAGATGTTTGAAGAGTTAGGATATAGGTTATTACCAAGAGATATAAATAATAAAGGAATATTATTACATTATATTAGAGATAGCAATTTAAGTGCTAATGAAAGTGAACATATAGTGTTTTATTCAGATAAAGAAATCAAGTGTCATTATACATATTGTACATTTAATAAAACATTAAATATGCAAGAACTACAAGCAATACATAAAAAATGCGAGGAATTAGGGTGGTTAGATGAATAATATAGAAGAGGATATAAAAATAGTAAAGGAATTTAATGAGAAAAATAGATTTAGAGATTGTGGAATAATAAATAATGCAATAGATCACGTATTAGCAGAAATAGAAGAAGATAAAAAAACAATAAGAAACTTAAAATATATAAATAGTAAATTAAGAACAATAAGAGTAGAACATGAATATGGATGTGAAAATACACATTTATTATTAAAAGAAGATATAGCACATATTACTGTAAATAAATATTTTATAGAAGTAGAAGACGGAAAAATGGTAGACGTAAAGCAATTATATTTAGATAATTTAAACAGCATACCAAAAGAAAAAGTAAACCATCAAACTTTGTGCGATTTCTTAATAAGTTCAGTATCTAGTGAAGAGAAACCTGTGTGGACAGAAGAGCATATTGAAGAGTTATTGGAAAATTTTGAAGTGAGGTGGAAAAATGCACATAAGTAAAGTAGTTGAATATGTAAAAAACGAAATAAATTTCTCACAAGAATTTTGCGAAGATAATGTGTTTGTAACACTAAGAATAGAACCTATATTAAGAATAATAGAAAATTTAGAACAAAGCCATAAAGATATTTTAAAAATTACAAAAGAAAACGAGAAGAAAGACAAAATGATAGATTTAATGGCAGGAAAAATAAATGAGGCTTATTTTCAAGAAAATGATTTTTGGAGTTGGTTTGAAAAAGTTTTTGGAATAAAACCAGATGGAAATTATAAAAAAGATATAAAACAATATTTTGAAAGAAAAGCGACAAATGACGGTTAAGACCGATATTTTATGAAAGGAAAGTTGAAGTTGAGAGAGATAAAGTTTAGAGGAAAAAACAAAGAAGGAAAATGGATTTATGGAGGAATTAAATTTGATATTAATAGAGTATGGATTTATGGAGGAATTAAATTTGATATTAATAGAGTATGGATTGATGCAGCATATTATGGAGAAATTTTAGTAGATAAAAAAACAGTAGGACAATACACAGGACTAAAAGATAAAAACGGAAAAGAAATATATGAGGGAGATATTTTAAAAATTAATGAAGATATTAAAAGAGCATATGATTTAGAAGATATTATGTATATAGATTTTATCGAAGGATCATTTTATTTAAAAGCTGAAAAAGAAATTAAATGGAGTATGTTAAGATGTCTACCTGCATTAGTTAATATAGAAGGAAATATAAGAGCAGAAGTAATAGGCAACATATATAACAATCCAGAATTATTAGGAGGTAAAGATGAAAAATATAATTAAGATTATAGGTAATATATTATATTACCTAGGATTATCTATAGTTATAGTGTTTGCATTTATTGCAATATATTTAGTATATGGATTTTGGATTATGATTTTTTGTTTAGCTTTAGTAACAACTATGATAGGAGAACATTTAAAAGATAATTATTAGGAGGTAGTGATGGACGAGATTAAAGTAGGAGAATTTGTAAAAACTAATAGAGGAGAGATATGTAAAGTTTTAGGAATAAATAAAGAATCAAGAAATGGAAATAGGATATATAGCCATAAAAGTTATAATCTTGATAATAGAAAAGGTAGTTTAACAAGAGCTTTCATAAAGAATCATAGCTTTAACATAGCAGAATTAATAAAAGTAAATGACTTTGTGAATGGACATAGAGTGGCTAATATAAAAAATGATGAAGGAAGAATAGAAATAGGATTAGACACTGATCATATGATTAATTATTACATAGAAGAAAAAGATATAAAAACAATACTAACACATGAACAGTACGAAAGAGATTGCTATAGATTGGAGGAGGAATAAAAGATGCAAAAAGTATATAAAGGATATGAATTAATGAAAAAAATAGCAAAAGAAGAGATAAAAGAAAATACAAAATTAAGAATAGAAAATTATGACAGAACTATAAATGTAATTTTTAATGGATGTGATCTTATTACTGATGACAATGAAAATTTAACTGATATATGGAGTTTATATGCAATAATGATTTCTAATTTTACAGTAATAAAAAACGAAGAAGAAATAGATATACAAGAAATAGAAGAATATAATGATTATTTTATAGATAATTCAAGGTCTAGCAATGATATAAAAGATTTAGCAAAAAAATATAATCTATTAGTAAAATCAGTAAAACAATTAGATAAGAAAATGAAAGGAGAATAATTTATGAGAAAATTTGAATTTACAGGAATTTTAAAAGAAGATAGTGAAGGAGGTCCTTATAGAAGATTACCAGAAAGAAGTACAAAAAAATCAGCAGGATATGATTTTTATAATCCAAAAAGAATAGAAATACCACCATATAAATTGGGAGATAATCCTACAATGGTAAAAACAGGAGTAAAGGTAAAAATGGAAGATGATGAATTTCTAATGTTAGTAAATAGAAGTTCTAATCCAAAGAAGAAAAAGCTAGTAATACCAAATAGTGTACGGAATTATAGATGCAGATTATTATGGTAACCAAGACAATGATGGAGAGATAATGTTTGGATTTTATAATTTAAGTAATGAAACTGTAGTATTAGAATCAGGAGATAAATTAGGACAAGGAATATTTATAAAATATGGTAAAACAGTAGATGATGAAGCAGAAGGAGAAAGAATAGGTGGATTTGGATCAACAGATAATAATCATATTCCACATATAGATTAATAAAGGAGGATATAAAAGATGAATGTAATAGTAATAATTTGTAGCATAATAGTTTTTGTAATGTTATTATGGAGTATATTTAAAGAAGAACAATATAAAAATTTATATGAAGAAGAAAAAGATGAAAATAAATTATTAAGGAGAAAAATAGAAAAAATAGATGAATTAATAATATTAAATGATACAGCACCAGTTAAAGAAAGAAATAGTTATACAACAATGAGAGAAATAAAAGAAGTAATAGGAAAACAAAGGAGGTATAAATGTTAGATGCAATATTACTTATAATAATATGTTATTTAATTACAGCTTTAATGTTTTTCATTGTTTTTAGTTGCTATACTAGTAATCGTAATATGATATTTACTGATAATAGTGAAAGGAATATAATTTTATTTGGATGGAAAAGATATTTAGCATGTTTCATTATGGGATTACTATGGATAAAAGTTTTATTTGATACAGAAAGGGGAGATTTAGATGAGTGAAGCAGATAAGATGTTTAAAGAGCTAGGATATGAAAAAGATGTTGGAGAGGATTTTGGTGTCGTAAGATATAAACATATAAAAGAAGATTATTATATAAGATTTTATTTAAGAGATAGAACTTTTGATGCTAATAGAATTAGTAAAAATAAAATATTTCCATTAGAAATAGATTACAAATTATTACAAGCAATAAATAAAAAATTTCAAGAATTGGAGTGGTCATATGAATAATGCAGATGAAATGTTTGAAGAATTAGGATATAAAAGCGAAATAATAAAATCAGAAGTAAATAATGAAGTAACAATTATGTATATTAAAAAATTTGTATATGAATATAATAGTAAAATTATAGCTTTTAAGCTTAAAAAGAAAATTGTTGAAATTAAATATTCATTAGATATGCAAGAACTAAAAGCAAT